>CAIRXZ010000329.1 GCA_903882645.1 uncultured Acidobacteriia bacterium
TACTTGGCGGCCGTTCTGCCCGGTCTCGCTGACATATCGATTCAGCAACTCGCAGAACTCACGCCCACAGCTTGGGCGGCCAAGGGCCGATAGCGCCACTCGCTGCCCCAGTCAAGCCTGTAGTTCCTCTGACGCATACGGTCGAACGATCCTCCGCAGTATACGCGGCTCCCCACCTGGCTCGCGCCGGACGATGCCCTCGACCGCCGCGAGACGCCGCACCTCGCCTTGACGCTCGGGACTGTCGATGGCGGAAAGACCTGGCAATCCAGCGCCGCTCCGACGTCCGGGCGGATCACGCGGGCGCGCTTCGCGTCTCCGGGCAAGGGGCTTGGGCTGATCGAGCATGCCGAGTCTTTCCAGTATCCCAGCGAGGTCTTTTCGCTGTCCTGGCCCACGGGAAAGAACGAGGTGGTGTTTCGCGACAAGGAGTTCTTCGTTAGCGACGTCTGGATGACGCCGGGAGGCGCGTACTATCTGGCCGGCGTCACGGTCGCGAGCCGCCTTCGCGATATTGTTCCCCAGAAGGTGAAGGTCCTCACGAGCCGGGATCTCAAGGAGTGGAAGCCGCTGGCCGTGGACTACCGGGCAGCCGCCAACCGGGTAATCCTGGCGGGCTGCGGCGAGGATTTGTGGATGGCCGCCAACAACGGCATGATTCTGAAGCTGGCGCCTTGAAACGGCTCCGTAACGCATTGTTTTATGCACAGTCAATCCACCCCCGCTTTCTTCCAAACCATTAGAAAATAAAGGCGAAAAAAGTTGAGGAAAAGTGCTCGCCAGCCCCAGAATCGATTTGACGTCCGGAGCGTCCGGGCGCATAGTGAGAGAGGTTCCAAGAGGTTTGAGAAACAGCAAGCCTCCGAAACGTAGCGGACCGCGAACGGTGATCCGAAGGCCGGCCTAGCAATAGAAACGCCTTCGGGGAGCGAACGGAGATCGGGCGAGTCGGAAGGCGGGCCACTCGGCGGCAGATCCTGCGGGAGCTTTGATCCGAAGGGATGTAACAGTCCCGAAGGGGAGTGACTGCGGAGGACGCCGTCAGGCGCGCGAGTCGTGGACCGCGCAACGGGCTTGGGTCGAGGAAGCTGCCGGGACCGGGGCAAACCGGTTTCGGTAGTCGAGATCCTGGCCGAACGGGCGCGCGAAGCGGTGAGCGAGGGAGCGAAGCAATAGGTCGGGACCGTTGACCCTGCCATGGATTTCGCGAAAGCGAGCCGTTGCAGGCGAGGGAAAGGCCTTAGCGAGCGACCGGCCCCGATCGGAAGAAGGCTGCGGCGTGTCTTGAGGCATCGATCCAATCGCCGGGTAAACCGGGGGTTGGGGAGCCGAGGGGCTATGCGTCCGGCGCTTCCGATTGCGATGTTCAGCACCGTGTATGCCGGTGGGGAGCATGGCTGCTATCAGATCACTTGGAACCATTTTTTTTGGCTGCCGCCGCCGCCGGTGGTTACGCCCTACGCGGTCGCCCTCTTGCGCTCCGCGACGTACCGCTGGACGTATGCTGAGAATTCCTTCTGCAAAGCTTGCCTCGTCCGCTCGCCAAGCCCTATCTTCCTCCCTTCGATCCGGAACACGGGCAGCAGGTTCCTGGTGGTCGAGGTGATGAAGACCTCGTCCGCCGACTCCAGTTCGGCCGGGGTCAAGGACTTTTCAACGATCTCGATCCCGGGCGCGCGGATTTCCTCCATGAGCACCTCCCGCGTAATTCCGGGGAGGCACCCCGAGCTTAGCGGCGGCGTCCGGACCTGGCTCCCGTAGGCCGCGAAGATGTTGGCCGACGTGCATTCGGCCACTTCGCCGCGCTCGTTCAGCAGAATCACCTCGTCGAAGCCGCGCGCCTGCGCCGACTCCAGCCAGGTGAGGTTCATGGCCCAGGAGAGGATCTTCGTCCCGGTGAAGCTGCAAGCCGCGTGCCGGGCCTGCTCGACGTAGGCCAGATTCACGCCGTCGCCCCACTGTTTGGAATCGGCGGTGAGGGCGATCACGTCGCTCGCCCGGCCGCTCGATGGCCCGGCCCACATCCCCCCGGAGTTGCGGACAATCACCAGCCGGAGCGTCGAATTGTAGGCCTGGTTGGCTTCCACCAGATCCAGCAGGCTTAGCCGCAGCCGTTCCGGATCGTCGGGGACCTGCACGTGAAGCGCGGCGGCATCCCGCGTAACCCGCGCCCAGTGGCGCTCAAAGGCGAACGGGACGCCGCCGGCCACGCGCAGAGTGCTGAAAACGCCCCACCCGGAGAGCAACCCGATCTGTCCCGGAGAAAGCATCCCGTCCGACGCCTCGCGTATGGCGCCGTTGTGAAGAACGAAACGGTGGATCACGAGGCCTATTCTAACGTGGGGCGGGCCTTTTGGCCCGCGATGACGCCTTCTGGCGTCATCAGCCGGGCGGCGCCCGGCTGGCGGTATCCTGGTATCTCCCATGCGGCTCACCATCCCGCCGATTGCTTTCTCGATCCTGACGGCCTTCGCTCAGGCTTCGCCACCGCCGCCGGCGGAGCTGGTTCTGCGCAACGGCAAGATCGTCACGCTGGATCCCGCGGCGCCCCTGGCGCAGGCCCTGGCGGCGCGCGGCGGCCGCATTGTCGCGGTCGGGTCGAACGGCGCGGTAGGGCCCTTCATCGGCCCGCAAACCCAGGTCATCGACCTCCACGGCATGCTCGCTATCCCGGGCTTCATCGAAGGGCACGGGCATTTCACCGGTCTGGGCGAATACCACCTGGGCCTTGACCTGCGCGGCGCCCGCGACTGGGACGCCATCGTGGCGCAGGTGGTGGACGCCGTCAAGAGGGCGAAGCCGGGAGAGTGGATCGTGGGCCGCGGCTGGCATCAATCCAAGTGGGACCGCGCGCCTTCGCCCAACGTGGAAGGCTTCCCGCTGCACGCTTCGTTGAGCCGGATCTCGCCCGACAATCCGGTGATGCTGACGCACGCCAGCGGGCACGCCGCCTTCGTGAACGCCGCGGCCATGCGGGCCGCCGGCATCACCCGCGCCACGGTGAATCCGGCGGGCGGCGAGATCCTCAAGGACAGCCAGGGCGAACCCACGGGTTTGCTCCGCGAGACAGCGGAGGGCCTTGCCACCGGGGCTTACTCGCGGTGGCGCGACCTGCGCCCGGCCGCGGATCGCCTCGCCGAACTGCGCCGCGTCATCGATCTCGCCTCAACTGAGTGCCTTTCCAAGGGCATCACGACCTTCGAGGACGCAGGCTCTTCGCTCGCGGTCGCGGATGTTTTCCGGAGCATGGCCCGGAACAGCCAACTGCGGCTGCGGCTCTGGGTCATGCTCAGCGGTTCGGACCCGGGAGTGGAAACCAGCCTCGACCGCTACCGCACGGTGGGCGAGGGCCGCGATCGCCTCACCATCCGCGCCATCAAGCACTATATGGATGGCGCGCTCGGTTCGCGCGGCGCCTGGCTGATCGAGCCGTACGCGGACAAGCCGGACAGCCGCGGATTCAACGTCGAGGACCCGGCCGAGATCCGTAAGGCCGCCGAGTTGGCCATCCAGCACGGCTACCAGTTGTGCGTCCACGCCATCGGCGACCGCGCCAATCGCGAGACGCTGGATATCTACGAGGAGGCGTTCCGCGCGCATCCCGACAAGACCGATTTGCGCTGGCGCATCGAGCACGCGCAGCACCTGAGCGCGGCGGATATCCCGCGCTTCGGCAAGCTGGGCGTGATCGCCGCCATGCAGGGCGTCCATTGCACTTCCGACGCGCCGTTCGTCATCGAGCGGCTCGGGGCGGAGCGCGCCCAGGAGGGCGCTTACGTTTGGCGGAAGCTCCTGGATTCCGGGGCCGTGGTGGGCAACGGCACGGACACGCCGGTGGAAGACGTGAGCCCGCTGGCCTGCTTCTACGCCTCCGTGACCCGGCGGCCGAAGGGCGGCGAGCCATTCTATCCCGACCAGCGCATGACCCGCGAAGAGGCCCTGCGATCCTACACGCTGAGCAATGCCTATGCCGCGTTCGAGGAGAAGCTGAAGGGGTCGCTCGAGCCCGGAAAGCTGGCGGACGTCACGGTGCTATCGCGCGACATCCTGACCATCCCGGAAGACCAGATCCTCTCGACCGAGGTGGCGTACACAATCGTGGACGGCCGGATCGCCTGGCAGCGCGCGGGGAGGTAGATTGGTGGCGCAGACGATCGTTTCTTGTCGTCTGCGGGGGGCTGCATTGAAGAGGCAGACCACAAACAACGATGGTCTGCCCCACTGTTCACAGCAGCCGGAAGTTGACCTCGACCGTGGCCTGCACGGTCACGGGCTGGCCGTTTCTCATCCCTGGCTGGAACTGCCAGTGGCTGACTGCTTCCACGGCCTTCTCGTCGAGTCCCAAACCCAGGCCGCGTACGACTCTCATGTTGCGAGCCATGCCGTCCGGGCCGATTTCGACAAAAAGCACTACCGTCCCCGAGTATTTGGCCGCGCGCGCCTCCTCCGTATAGGCTGGCTCGACTTTTTGGACAAGCACGGGCTGGGTCACGGGGCCCCCAACGCGATACGCGCTTGAGGGAATGGCATCCGGAGCCCCGGCGATGCGGCTCGAGACGACAGCCTCGGAATGCTGGCCTTGCGCCTGCCGCAGGGCGGCAGCCCGCTCCTGTATGGGCTTCGCCTCGGCCCCGCGATCGCCGCGCAGGAGGAATTGCGCGTAGACCTCCATGGCGGTGGGCGCATCGGCCGAGTTCGGATCGGCTGCCGCCATCGCAGTTTGGTACAACGGTTCGGCTTCCGCGGCTCTTCCCTGGCGCTCCCGCACGATCGCCATCCACATCAGCGCCGGGGCGGCCTTGGAAGGATCGGCCAGTTGCGCGCGCTGGAAGTAGTCAAAGGCGCTGTCGAAGTTCTTCCGGATCGCGGCGGCGAACGTCCCCAGGGCCAGCAGCGCCGGGGCGGCTTCCGGCCGGTTTCCCAGCACGGCGGCGGCTTTCTGGTAGGACGCTTCCGCTTCGGCCTCGCCGCGCTTGCTCTCCACGTCGGCGAGTTGCAACAGTCCCAACCCGTATTCCACGCTCTGCTCGCCCGATTTCTGCGCGCGGATGTTCAGCGAAGATTCCAGCAGCTTCTGCGCTACATCGTACTGCCGCAAGGCCACTGCCGTTTTCGCGGCGCTGTCCAGCAGTTCGTGGTTCATTTGCGCCGTAGCGGCGCGAATCGTGGCGTCCACGTCGGCGGGGAGCGCGGGCGCGCTGTCCTGCGCCTGCAAAACCGCCAGCGGACCGGCCACGGCCACCGCGGCCAGCATGGCGACCCACGCGGAGGCGCGTCCCGGCGATCTCCGTTTCCGTTTGGAATCGAGAATCGCCAGAAGCCGTCCCTCAAGTTGCGAGCGCCGCGCCATGGCGATGGCCGCCCAACCCACCGCTTGGGAGGATTGCATGGTGCGGGCGATCTCCAACAGGTGGCCGGCGTATTCCGGCGCGGCCGCGCCCGCGTCCAGCACCATGTCGTCGGCGGCGCGCTCCCGCTCTTTCAGGAATTCGCGCCAGGCCATCCACGCCAGCGGGTTCCACCAGCAAAGACTCAGCGCGGCCCGCGCCAGCAGGTGCGTGGCGTGGTCGCCGCGCCGCACATGAGCCAATTCGTGCAGCAGCACCACACGGCGGCGCTCCCGGTCCCACTCCGCCGCGTCGGCCGGCATGAAAATGGCCGGGCGGAGGAGGCCGAAGGAAACCGGCATGCACCCCGCGGGCGCCCGCAGCACGTCCACGCCGCGAATGCCCAGCGTCCCGGCAAGCGACGGCAGATCGGGGTCGCTGAACGCGCAGGCCGCGCGCCGCATCCGCCGCATCGCCGCGAAGCCCGCAAGCATCTGCGCGAATCCGGCCCCGGCGCCGGCCGCCCAAAGCAGCATCAAAGCGAGGCGCCAGTCGGGAAGCGCCGGCCCGGAATGCGCCGCCGGGGCGGCGGCGGTCTGCGCCGCGCGAGGAGCCGGAGCGTCAACGGACGCAGTAGCGGTGGTCCTGAACAGCACGCCCAACCGCGGAATCGCGCCGCCCACCGGGACGCGGACGGAGGGAAGCGCCAGGGAAAGCAACGGCAACGCCAGCACAGCGGCCGCCGCCGCGGTCCAAACCAGGTGGCGCGCCGCCGCGGAGCGCCCGCGCAGGGCAAATGCCGCCAGCCACGCCGCGCCCAGCACGGCCGTGCTCTTTAACGCTACGCCCATCAAAAGCGAAAACCACGCCGATTCGCCCCAGCCCAACATGTTACTTGCCCTCCCTCTTGGCCTTTTCGATCATTTCCGCCATGCGATCCAATTCGCCGGGCGTCAACCGCTTGGAGGATACATCCAGCAGCGCGGCGACCACCTGTTCCGGCGAGTCGCTGAAGAACGTGTCCAGCAGGTGCTTCACCGCCGAACGCTTGGCCTTATCGCGGGTCACCACCGGCGCATAGACGTACTTCAATCCTTCCGCCTGGTGCCTGACGCGCCCCTTGTCCTCGAGCACCCGCAGCATGGCGCGCACCGCCGAATAGCCCGGCGCATCTTCCATGCCGCCCCGGACGTCGGCGGCCGAAGCCTTGCCCTGCCGGTATAGAATCTCCATGATCTGCCGTTCCCGCCTGCTCAATCCCGCGAGCGCCATTGCCTTACCTCCTGCTGGCTTTCTAGCATGATGCTAGAATACTAGCATTAGGTGGCGGGGTTGTCAAGAGGAAAAGAAGCGGTCAGCCATCAGCTTTCAGCTAAAACCCAGGCAAGGGCTTCGCCCTTGAAATCCCTTCGGGATTAGGGAGACAGAAGTCAGGAGTCAGGAGTCCCAACGGGGTTCGCGACATTTTGAGACCTCGGAATTGTTGAAGTGGGCTTGTTTATGAACTGCCAGCCAAGAATCTAGCCCAACTTCCACACTACGATTGTAGAATTTGGCCCGAAAGAGGGATTCCTGATGTGTATCTCGTTTATGCTCAATCAAGGACCTCTAGAAATTAAGAAATAGTCACGAATTGTTAA
>CAIRXZ010000330.1 GCA_903882645.1 uncultured Acidobacteriia bacterium
ATCCTGCGCGGCGATTGGCAATCGCCGCGCGTGCCGGTTGCCAACCGGCACGCAGCTTGCCAAGCTGCCCCACAAACGAACCCTTTCAAGCGGTCAAAGACCTACCCCAGGGCCGCCTTCGCATAATCGAAGGATCGCTTCACGTCGGCCGGCCGGTTGGCGGTCTTGTAATCGCAATCGATGTAGCAGCGGATTGGGTACTTCCTCTGCCCGATCAGCCGGACGACTTCCTTGACCGGCGTATCGCCCTCGCCCCACGGCACGCTCAGCCGGTCTTTCCGCCGGTCTTTGAGATAAAGCAGGGCGATGCGGCCGTGGTGAGCCTCCACGAACTCGGGGCAATCCACCCACCCGCCGCCGGTAGCGTCGCCGATATCGAGACTGATCCAGTAGTTTCTGGAGAGCGATACCGCTTCTTCGAAGTTCTCGGGCCTGGCGATCGCGTCGGGATTGGCGGCGCTCATGTTGGGATTGCCCTGAATCCCCACCCTGAACTTGCGCTTATCGGCTAGCGGCGCGATACGCCTGGCCGCCGAAAGCGTAATGCCGAGCGTAACGAGCCGGGCGCCGAGAGCCTCGGCGATGTCGAAAGTCCGGCTGAGTTCCTCTTCCGTGGAGCCGGGGAATCCGCTGAGCCCGTAGATCGCGATCCCGGCGTCCTCGAACTTCTTCCGGATGGCCCGGAAGTAGTCGAGCGAGATGGACGTGCGCCATTTGGCGAGTTCCGCGCGGGCCTGGGCGCGCGCCGCGGCGGCCTCGGCGGGAACCGCCGCCCCAGGGCCGGCCGCTCCAGCCGGCCTGATCCGGTCCCAGAGCTCGGCCGGCTCCACCAGCGGCGCGTAAAGGTCGCACTCGCCCAGGCCGGATTCGACCATCGACTTGACCACCACGTCGAGGATGCCCGCCTGCGGCAGGCCGATCCCGGAAAACACGTAGCTCTGAAGCCCGAACTGGACTCCGTGGACGTCGGAATTGATTCTCTTTGCGGCAGTGGCGGGCAAAGGCAACGCCCCCAAAGCCAGTTTTCCAAGGTCGCGTCTCGAAAACATGCCATGCCTCCTCGCATTTGCCGATGGGCTCGACCCACAAAACTAGCACAACTGGCGGACGCTTGAGGGAATCGCGGCGGCATTCAAGCGTCGGCTGCGGAAATGGCTCGGGAGCATGGGGCCTTCCGAACGTGCCCGGTCGGTGCCGCGGCTGTGCGTCCGCCGTTGTCGCTGCCCACTTGGCCGGCGAGACGTCCCATCCCCGGTAGGGCCTCGGCTAAAATGGGGATTCCACGCTGAAGAGTTAAGGCGGCGTAACTGGGGTGTCATGAAGAGCCATCGCCCTATTCGCAAAGTGGCGAATCGTAAAACAGCGGGGCGCTCGGTTTCCGGACAGTCCAGTTCCGGTGCGAAGCCCTCGGGCCAATTATCCGGACGCCCGAATTTGTTCCTCTCGAAGCGCGTCCTCCTGGCGTGCCTGGTTCTGATTGCGGCGAGTGTCATCGTATACGCTCCAGTGCGCCACTTCGGATTCGTGATGTGGGACGATCCGGAATACGTCACCGACAATGCCCATGTTGCCCGAGGGTTGACATGGCAGGGCGCGCGGTGGGCTTTGACCGCCACGGATGTAGCCAATTGGCATCCGGTGACCTGGCTGTCGCACATGCTCGATGTGCAGCTTTGCGGAATGAACGCCGGGCCTCAGCACCTCACGAACCTGTTCATCCATATTCTCAACACTCTGCTGTTGTTCGGCCTGCTTTACTCGATGACGCGGGCGCTGGGCCGGAGTACGTTCGTCGCGGGGCTGTTCGCCGCCCATCCGCTGCACGTGGAATCGGTGGCTTGGATTTCAGAACGAAAGGACATTCTAAGCACGCTGTTTTGGATGCTCGCCATATTGGCCTATGTGGCATACGTTCGGCGGCCGCGCGTGAGAAAGTACTTGCTGGTCCTGCTGTTCTTCGGGCTGGGCCTGATGGCGAAGCCGATGCTGGTGACGCTTCCGTTCGTTCTGCTCCTGCTGGACATCTGGCCGTTGCGGCGGGTCGAGGCGCGTTCGGGGGGGGCTCTCGGGCTGGTGGCGCTCCGGCAGCGGTGGCCCGAACTGTTGCGGTTGGTGAGGGAAAAACTCCCGCTCTTTGTTCTTGCCGCGATTTCGAGCGTCGTGACCGTTCTGGTCCAACAGCATGGCGGCGCGGTCGCCGGACTTGAGAGGGTCCCATTGAGTCTCCGGCTGACTAATGCGACAGCGTCGTACCTGGCTTACATCGGTAAGATGCTGTGGCCTGTCCGATTAGCGGCCTTCTATCCGCTCGAACCCTCGACACAGGTCTGGCAGGCGTCCCTCGGCGCCCTGCTGCTGATCGGCGTGACGATCTTCGCCATTCGCGCCGGCCTGCGCCACGGCTATTTTCTGGTGGGTTGGCTCTGGTATGTGGGTACGCTGATCCCGGTGATCGGCCTGGTGCAGGTAGGAAATCAGTCGATGGCTGACCGCTACACGTATGTCCCGCTTATCGGACTGTTTATCATTGCCGCTTGGGGGGCGCCGGAAGCCGTCGCTCGCTGGGAGTACGGCAGGTTAGCGCTTCCGGCCGTGGCGGCGTGCGTTCTTCTGGCGTGCGCAGTTGTGGCCAAGGCCCAGGTCGGCTATTGGAGCGACGGCGCGGCCCTCTGGCAACATGCACTGGAGGTGACCGAAGACAACTATGTCGCACATAACAACCTGGGCAGTGTTCTCCTGAAGCAGGGAAGAGCCGATGAGGCTATCCCCCAGTTCGCCGAAGCGCTTCACCTCCGACCCGCCTTCGCGTTGGGTCAGGCCAACCTGGGAATGGCCCTGATGTCGGAGGGAAAACTCGATGAGGCCGCCCAGCACTTCGTCGAGGCTATCCGAATCAAGTCCGACTTCGCGGAGGCTCACGACGGCCTGGGAAATGCGCTGGCCGGACAAGGGAGGGTCAATGAGGCGATCGGACAGTACATGGACGCCCTGCGCCTCAGGCCCGGCTACGCCGAGGCTCACAACGACCTCGGAGTGGCTCTCGGCCGGCAGGGAAAACTCGATGACGCTGCCCAGCACCTCGTCGAGGCCCTGCGAATCAAGCCCGACTTCGCGGAGGCCCACCAGAACCTGGGAAATGCGCTGGCCGGACAAGGAAGGATCGAGGAAGCGATCGGACAATTCACGGAGGCCCTGCGCCTCAGGCCCCGCTACGCAGAGGCTCACAACGCCCTGGGAGTGGCTCTCGGCCGGCAAGGAAAACTCGACGAGGCCGCACAGCACTTCGTCGAGGCCCTGCGAATCAAGCCCGATTTCGCGGGAGCAAGCGACAACCTGAAGCTGGCCCTGGCCAGGCAAGGAAAGGACGGACAGTAGGCCGGCGTCCGCGCCGGGCGTTCCTCCGTTCTTCCGGCTCAAGAACGCCGCCACAGACGGCGGCATCGCGGGCCGGAGGCCCACTTCACAGCCGCGGCCGGCGCAGAGCGCCCCAAATCGCCACGAATTACGGACTGAAATCGTGCGTCAGTACGCGCATCCCGGCCCTTGCGGCGGCCACGGCCCCCACGAATCCTTCTCCCGCGTCGATCTCCGCGACGGTCCATTCGCCGGCCAACTCCTCGCCGGCGCCGTACAGTCCCACTCCGCGCGCCTTCAGCATGGCCTCGATGCGCGTCCACCGGCGAAAGAAATCGCGCTCCCGCCCGCCGGCCGGCGTTTCCGCGAAGGCGGCCGCCTCGCTGGGAGGGAAGAACCGCTCCGCGATGGCCTCGTACTCGGGTATCGGCCGCAGGCGCTCGGCGTCCACGCCGGCGTCGGTCTCCAGGGCCGCCGCGATCAGCGCCATGCCCTGCGAGCGCGAGAGGCTGAATCTCAATTCGGGGGCCCCCGGAAGATACGGTTTGCCCATTCGAGCTGCGGAGAAATCCAGCGGGGCGCTGGTCACGCCCGCCAGGATGGCCCGCAGCGCGGCGTGCGAGCGAACATAGCGCGCACGAGCGGCCTCCCCGTGAAAACGGGCGGCGCGAACTTGCTCGCCGGGGGGGAGGCCCGGAAGACGATCCAGCCCCGGATCGTCGAGGCGCACCCTCCACACGTGAACTTCCCCGCTCTTCAGCACGCTTCCTCCAGGTCCGCCGCCAGCGCGGCCAGCACTTCGGTCCGCCCGCCGTGCAAGAAGAAATGGCCGCCCGGAAACAGCCGCGCCGCGAAGGACGAGACAGTCTGCTCCGCCCATCCCCGCAAGTGCTCGGGCCGCACATTGGGATCGCCGCTGCCGCCATAGGCGCGGATCGGAAGCGCGAGCGGATCGTCCTCGGCGTATACGTAGTTGCGGTACAACGCCGCGTCGGCCGTGAGAGCCGGCATTAGAGCGCGAAGCAGGGCCGGGTTGTCCAAGGCCTCCGGAGGAAGGCCCTCCAGGCGGCGCAATTCTTCAAGAAACTCCGCCTCGGACGGAGCTGGCGGCGGAGTATAGCCGCGCCTGAATTGCGGAGCGCGCGCCCCCGACGCCGCCAGCAGCCTCGGATAGGGCAATCCGAGCCGCCGCAGCCTCCGCGCGGCCTCGAAAGCCACCACCGCGCCCATGCTGTGGCCGAAGAACGCAAACGGCCGGTCGAGGTATGGCTCCATGGCCCCGGCCAGCGCCGCCACCAGCGGCGCCATGCGTTCGAACGGAGCTTCGGCGCTGCGCGATTCTCGCCCTGGCAAGCGCACGGGGCAGACGGCGATTCCTTCCAAACGCCAGGCCGCGAATGCGCCCGCTCCGCCGCCGGCATGAGGAAAGCAGAACAGCCGTATACCCGGCGCGGCATCCACCCGTGGAAACCAGGCGGACGCCGGCGCCCGTTTTCGAAGGCGCAGCGCGAACAGGCGCCGCCTTTCCGGCGAGAGACCCTCCAGGCCCGGTGGGGCAGGCCTCCCTGCCTGCCATCCTACCGGCGACAAGTCGTCCAAGCCCATGAAAGGCGCGGCTTGTTGGTTTTCGGAAGGCAGGCCGGGAGGCCTGCCCCACTGGCGCTTCGGACGCCTCACCGTCTCCTCCAACAGGGCCTCGAACGGCTCCACGCCGAGGTTAGCGGCATAGTCTAACGCCGCCGCACGCGAGGCCGTGGAGATCTCCTCGTAATGCCTCCAGTCGCACAACAGGCGCGTCAGCGCCTCGCGCCACGCCGCGATATCCTGCTGCGGAACCTCCGCGACCGGCGTCATCTGTTCGTCGAGCCGCAACTGGTACCTCTCGATCGGATTGACCGGCAGCAGGTAGGGCACGCCCATCTTGGCTTCGGGAATCCCGCCCACATCGCTGGCCATCACCGGCACGCCGCGCAGCATGGCTTCCAGCACGACGCGCGACCGCGCCTCCGCCCACAACGAGGGCACGAGCAGCACGCGTGTCCGCGCAAGCAATACGCCGATATCATCCACCGCGTCGAGCACGCTCACGTTCGGCCGCCCGGCCAGCGCCGCCCGGTCGCGCGGGTTGGTCCCCCAGGACGGAACGGCCGCAAACGCCGCCTCGGGAAACGCGTCCGCCAGCGCGAGGAAAATCGCGATGCCTTTCACCGCGCACGGGTTCACCATGGCGACAAACGTGTTATCGAACCGGCCGAGCGCCGACCGGTCTCCTTCTTCCAGTAGCGAAATCGGAACGTGGATTGCGCCGATGTCCCCGTAATCGCGCATGTAGCGCGCCACGTATTCGCTGACCCCCACCACCCGGTCGGCCAAGCGCAGCCGCTTGGTCCCCTCCGCGCTTGGAATCGCGCAATCCGGCCCGAAAGGAAGGGCTAACGTGGCCCGGGCCAGATACACGACGCGTCCGCCGGGGTATCCTAATGCCGCGGTCAGAAGGGCCTGCGCCGGATCGTCCGTCGAAGCCAGAATGACGTCCGGACGAAACGCCTCCATCTGGCCCTTCAAGCAAGCGCGCAGCCCGCCGCCGGTGACGACGTGAACATCCACATCCCCGCGCCTGAATGCCACGACGCCTCCTTCCGACGATTGAGGCGTCACGCCGCGGGCGGCCAGATCCGTCACGTATCGCGCTTCTTCCACCGCCCCGAAGACCGGGATGCGCGCCACCGCCCGGCAGTCGTGCCCGCGCGCGGCCAGCGCTTCCATCAGCAGGCGATTCGACTTGTCCCCGCCGCCGTGCGCGGGGTAGTAGAGGGAGTTCTGGGCGAGCAGGATGCGCATTAGTGAATCACTCCGCGCCGGCGCAGCCGCTGGAGCAGCAAAGCTCGTTTCCCGGGCGATAACGATTCGACGGTAGCGGCGTCCGGCCGCGCCGATCCGGCCCCCAACGCGGCCTTCGCGCCGGACGCCCCCAGCGAGACCAGGAACCGCTCCATCCCGCTATCGTCCAGGGCGGCCACGAACCGATGCGCAGCCTCCCGCGACGCCGCCGATTCCCGCTCGTACGCCCCGCGGTCCGAGAGCAACTCCTCGATCGCGGCCACCCAGGGAGCCGCGTCGTTGTCGGGAGCCGCCGGCCTGGGCATGCCGTGCTCGTCGAACACCGGCTCGTAGCTCTCGATCCGCGCGACCGGGATCAGGTATCCCGTCCCCTGCTTCGCCTCCCGCAGTCCGCCCAGATCGCTCGCCACCACCGGGATGCCGCGCAGCATGGCCTCCATGACGATCAGCCCGAATCCCTCATGCCACAACGACGGCATCAGAAGGATGCGCGCGCCTTGCAGCAACTCGTCGATGCCGGCGGGGTTCGGCAGGATCTCCACGTTCGGCAGTCGCGCCAGAGCGCGCCGGTCCTCGAACGTCGTACCCCATCCCGGCGTCGCACCGAACCGCAGTCCGGGCAGCCGTTCCGCCGCCGCCAGAAAGATCGAGATGCCCTTCACGGCGCAGGGATTGATCATGGCAATCAGCCCCCGGTCGAAGTTCGCCAGGTTCGGAAACGGCCCGGGGCCGTAAATCGGCGGATGGATGACGGCCGCCTCGCGCCCCAATTCGCGCTCCACGTAGCCGGCCATGTGCCGCCCGATCGCCACCACTCCGGCCGATCGCGCCACCAGTTCCGCGGCGTGGCGCTCCGGGTTCCAGCTCGCCGGGCCGAACGGGAAGAACTGCGGCGTGTGCGCCAGGTATACGACCCGTCCTTCCGCCGAGTGATGCGCCTCCCGCAGCAACGCGTGACCCAGATCCTCGGACGACGCCAGCACCCAATCCGGCTGAAACTCCTCGATTTGCCTCCGCAGGACCTGGACGCGCCGCGCAGGATCCTCGATTCCCATCAGGACGATGGATTGGTGATGCGGAAATGGCGCCCCTTCACCGGCCGCGCCGCACACGATCCGGCAGGCATGCCCGGCCGAGGCCAGGCGGCTGAGCCAGACCAGGTTGCTGCGCGTCGCCCCGCCCCGCGGCGGGGCGTAAGACGCGGTGGCGGTCAGCAGAATGCGCATGAATTAACCGGCGCCCTGTTCCTTGGCCAACAACTCCCGCACCTCTTCGTCGGACAGGCCGTCGAGTTCCCGAAGGAGATCCTGGTAATCGGCGCCGGTCTGTTCGATTTCCTTTAGCTCGACCGCTTTGGCCAGCTCCGCCACTGTAAACTCACCGCTGTACGCCACCTCCAGCGAAACGTCCACGCCATGAATCTGGCGCACGCGGGAAAGCAGTTGCACCGCCAGCAGCGAATGGCCGCCAAGCTCGAAGAAGTTGTCGTGGATTCCCACGGCGGGCACATTCAGCAGCCCGGCCCACAACTCGGCCAGCGCCCGCTCCAGAGGCGTTCGCGGCAAGCTGAAAGACGCGCGCGGCGCCGGCGAGCGGCGCGTCGAGACGCGAATGCGCTCCAGAACGGCATTGGGATCGCGCAATTCGGTGGCAATGCGCGCGTAGTCGATGCGCTTCCGCTCAGTGGGGCAGGCCTCCCGGCCTGCCTCTGCCGGCGCCGTCGAGCCGTTCCCGACCTGATACGCGACCCCCGCCGCTTCCGTCGCCGCAAGCCGAAACACGCCGTCGCCATCCGCTGGCCGCAGCGATTCCAGAAACAGGGCCGCGGGCCGGTTTCGCTGGCCTGCTACGAACGGAATCTCCACTCGCGCCAACCCGCGCGCCGCCGCGATCTCTCCCAGGCTCGCGATCATACGGTGTTCCACCCCGCGTCCCAGCGCCCGGCAACTCAACAGGAACGTGTCCACCCCGAGCGCCGCGGCCTCCGCTCGAAACAAGATCGCCCCCGCCAGCCCATAATCGCCGAAACGGTCCTTCACGGACACCGTGAGGCATTCGCCGCCTCCCGCGAGGTGCGCTTGAACCTCCGGCTCCGTGCGCCGAACCAGCGTGGCGTTCATCTGGTTGGTGCGCTGCGTCAACTGCGCCACGCGCCCCAATTGCGCCGCCTGCATGGGCGCGACGACGATATCGAGCTCGAGCGACGCCAGAAACCGTTCCAGTCCGCCTGCCGCCTCGGCCGCGCGAGCCCGTTCGGCGCGTTGCGCGTAGAGTTCCGGACGCCGGCGGTCCTCCTCGGTGACGCTGGCGCGGTCGAACGCCCACACGTGCTTCAGAAACTCCGGAATTTCTTCCGCCCGCGCCGGCAGGGATAGCGCCAGAATTCCCGGCGCCTCGGCCTGAGCTTCGGTACACTCCTTGGGGTTATCGTCCACCAGGATGAAGCTGTCGATCCCCAGCTCCAGCTCCGCCGCCAGCGCGCCCAGGTTCGCGGCTTTACTCTCCCAGTTCACCCGGCGCGCCGCGAAATCCTCCAGGCGCAGCGGCATCTCCGGGTGCGCCCGGAAGGTCTCGACCACGTCCTCTTCGTTGTTCTTGCTGCACAGGGCCAGCAGCATGCCGTCGCGCCGCCGGGCCGCCATGAACTCCTGCAAGGCTCTGCGCGGCGGGTCCAGCGCGACGCCCCGCGGGCCGTCTTCGCCGCAGATTCCGGCCCAGAGCGTGTCGTCGCAATCGAGGGCCGCCACCTTGTACGGCGGCGTGACGATGGCGTGGATCTTGCGCGCGATGGCGGCGGCCAGCGCCGCGAAAAAGGCCGCTGTGTAGGGCACATGGCCCAACTCCTCGCCGTGCGGGTCGTGCGTTTCTTCCACGGGATAAAGCGCCGCCACGTCCTCCGGCCAGATCGCGTGGACGGCGGGAAGCGCCGCGAGGGCCTCACGCAATGCCCGCAGCGGCTTTTCGAGCGCCGCTTCATGCTGTGGCTTGGGCGGGCAGACAGCCACAATCAGCGGCGCTGGCAGCGTGTGAACGGCCGCCCGCACGGCTTCCGCCAGCCGCCGGACCTGCTCGTCCACTCCGGCGGTCAGCCAGTCCTCAAGGCGCGCCAGGGCGACGTCGATCCCCCGGCGATTCGAGGCAAACAGCCCCGCTGGATCCAGCAACTGCTGAAACAAGGTGTTGTAGCCAGCGAACCGGATCTCATAATCGAGGCCCAATTCTCCGGTCCAAAACGCCAATCCAGGCTGTATCGCTTCGGCGGTGAAGGTAGCGCTGATGGCGATCGCACGATCGTCGGGCGGCATGTAATTCCATTATGAATCGCTCCGCCGGGTTATCTCAACTTCTCAATGCTGGCCGCCTAGGGCCGCCACGCGGCGCGCCATCTCCTCGCGCGACACGTCTTCGATGTGCGTGCCGATCCACCAGTAATTCCCCGATGGGTCTTCGACGCCGCCGCTGCGGTCGCCGTAGAACTCGTCCTTCGGCTCGCGCAGCGACTTCCCGCCCGCCTGAATGGCCCGCGCGTAGACGGCGTCCACATCCGGCACGTACATGTACAGGTTGCAGGGTCTCGGCGCATACGGGCCTTTCGGGTCTGGCTCGCCCATGATCACGATCGAATCGCCGATCATGACCTCGGCATGGCCGATCCCTCCGTCCGGCCTCGCCATGATTCCCCTCACTTGCGCTTCAAACGCCTGCTTCAGGAAACCGATCGTTCTCGCCAGGCCGGGCACGGTCAAGTACGGCGTGACGGTATGGTAACCCTCGGGAATGGGCTTCGCGCTCCGCTTCATCTGTCCTGTCATGGAACCCTCCTTGAAAGCTTGATTCATTCTAAACCCATCGGCGTTTGAAATCGCGTCACGGAAACGGCAAGAGGTCGGATTTCGCACGTTTCTTCCCTTGCTATCATGAGGCTTCCATCGCCAGCCTTCGGTGCAAACTCGAATAGCTGAGAGCTGAAGGCTGAAAGCTGAAAGCTCGTTTCTCCATGACCAGCCTGTGGGGCCTCCTGCGAGGGAACCGCAATTACCGCTATACCTGGATGGGCCAGGTGGTCAGCGAAACCGGGGACTGGTTTAACAACATCGCCGTATTCGCGCTGGTGATGGAGAAGTCGGGTTCGGGCCTGGTGGTCAGCGGCGTGATGCTCGCGCGGGCGATTCCGGCCGTGGTGGCCGGCCCCATCGCCGGCGTCCTGCTGGACCGCTTCGACCGCAAGCGCATCATGATCGCGAGCGACCTCATCCGCGCCGCCGTGGCGCTGGCTTTCCTGCTCACCCTGCGTCAGCCCCACCCTTGGCTCCTCTACGCGCTCAGCGCCATCCTCATGTTCGCCTCGCCTTTCTTCACCAGCGGGCGCGCGGCTATTCTTCCCACCATTGCCAGCGCGGAAGAGCTGCATACCGCCAACTCCCTGACGCAGACTACCCAATGGGCCACGCTCACCGCCGGCACGCTGCTGGCCGGGTATAGCGCCGCGCAGTTCGGCTACCGCTGGGCTTTCATTATCAATTCGCTCTCGTTCCTGTTTTCGGCGTGGGCCATCTGGCGCATCGCGGCGCCCGGCGGTTTCCGCCCCAGCCGCGCCGCGGCCGGCGGCGCGGTCCGCCCCTGGCGCGAGTATCGCGAAGGACTGGCCTACCTGCGCTCGGTTCCTCTCATGATGGGAATCGCCATGATCTCCGTCGGCTGGGCGTTGGGAGGCGGCGCGGCCCAGATCCTCTTCGCGCTGTTCGGAGAACAGATCTTCCACCGCGGCTCGGCGGGCATCGGCGGGATCTGGGGATTCGCCGGCATCGGCCTGCTCGCGGGTGGAGCGCTGGCGCACTTCGCCGGCCGCCGCGCCGGCTTCCCGGCCTACAAGCGCGCCATCACGGTTTCCTACATCGCCCACGGCGCCGCCTACATGCTCTTCAGCCAGGCATCGTCCTACGGCCTCGCCTTGGGGGCCATGATGTTCTCGCGCATCGGCATGGCGGTCACCACCGTGCTCAACAACTTCCAACTGCTGCGCCATACCCCCGACCAGTTTCGCGGGCGCGTGTTCGCCACCATGGAGTCCCTGCGTTGGTCGGCGATGATCGTCTCGATGGCCGCCGCCGGCATCGCCTCGCAGTACTACAGTCCCAGGACGATCGGCCTGATCGCTGGTGCGCTTGGCCTGCTGACCGCGCTCGCCTGGGCATGGTGCGACTGGACCGGCCGGCTTCCGGAGCCGAAACAGGAAGCTTCCACGCCTGCGCCCGAAGCCGAGCTGCGAGAGGTGCGCGATTCCACCCTCTAGCGGGCGGAGAAAATCGGCCCTCTCAACCGGAGGATTCCCTGTGCTGAAAGCCTCCGAACCGGCCGATATGAAATCCGGGGGAGCAAATTGGCATTCGAGCATGCGGTCCCGCCGGAGAAAGCCGCCCGAGTGGAGCCTGTCGCAAAAAACGAGTACAAGATGCGGGTCCTGGCCGCCGAGGACAATCCGGTCTTTCAATCCATGCTGCGCAGCATGCTGACCAAATGGGGGTACGAGGCGATCATCGCGCGCGACGGCGCGGAGGCCTTGGAGGCCCTCCAGGCCGAGGGCGCGCCGCGGCTGGCTATCTTGGACTGGATGATGCCCGGCATGGATGGCGTGGAAGTGTGCCGCCGCGTACGGGCCGCCGACCGCGAGCCGTACCAGTACATCCTGCTGCTCACCGCCCGCACTGAATCGCAGGACCTGGTGGATGGCATGGATGCCGGCGCCGACGACTACCTCACCAAGCCTTTCAACGCCCATGAACTCCGCGTGCGGCTGCGCGCCGGCCGGCGCATCCTGGATCTTCAGGAAGAACTGCTGCGCGCCCGCGAAGCGCTCCGCGAACAGGCCACCCATGACGCGCTGACTGGGATCCTGAACCGCGGCGCCGTCCTGGAAACGCTGCATATTGAAGCAGATCGCGCCGGACGCGAGCGCCAACCTCTGTCCGTCCTGATCGCCGACTTCGACCATTTCAAGCTTGTGAACGACACCCACGGCCACCTTGCCGGGGACGCTGTTCTGCGCGAGGGCGCGCGGCGCATGAAATCCGTCATTCGCTCCTACGACGCGCTCGGGCGCTACGGCGGCGAGGAGTTCCTGGCCGTACTGCCAGGATCCGGCCGCTCCTCCGCCCGCAGCCAGGCGGAGCGGCTCCGCGAGGCGGTCGCCGCGCAGCCGTTTGACGCCGGCGGGGCCCCGATTCCCGTTACATGCAGCGTCGGCATCGCCTCTCGCCCCGCCCTGTCCGGCGCCGATGTCGACGCCTTGATCCGCGAAGCCGATCTGGCCCTCTACAAAGCCAAAAAGCGCGGCCGCAACCGCGTCGAGATGTGCGGTTCGAGACAACCCCCACGCCCCGTTCCCCAGGAAGCCGCTCAAGACCTCTGTCCGGCGTAATTCGAGTTGCGCTATACTGATCGCCGGTCCACATCATGCCCTCATCCGCTCTTACGCAATCCGAAGATCTCATGGCCAAGCTCGTGCATGACCTCACCCAGCCGCTTGGGAATATCGGGCTCAGCGCGTCCTACCTCAACCTGCTGGTGGATGCCGGCCCGGAACGGGTTCGCGACCAGGTTCTCGCTATCCAGCAGCAGGTCGAGCGGGCTTCGCGCATGCTCAACGATACCGCCAGCGAATTGCGCCGGCTTCGTTCGGAACGCGACCCCGGCGGGCGGATCGGCTAGGCAAGAAGGCGGGAGTCGGAGGCCGGAAGTCGGAAATCAGAAATCGAAACTGGTTCTGAGCGTGTTACGATCCCGGAATTGCCGCGGAACGATCCGACGTCCCAGGGGAGGGTCGACGCATCCAAATGAGTAGGCCCGCATCCGGTACGCCTGGCATGGTTCATCCGCCGCCGCCGCCGCCCATCGAGCATGGATGGGGAGGCGCCGGAAGCGCGGGGCCGCTGGGTTCGCCGCGGCCGGCCGCGTTCACGGGACTAATCGTGCTGCTGGCCTCCAGCGCGATGGTCTTCGCCGCGTTTACCGGCGCCTTCGCGATGCGCCGCGGCCTCTCCGGCGACTGGGTCGGCACGCCCAAGCCGGGCATCCTTTGGGTGAATACGGCGGTGCTGCTGATATCGAGCCTCGCGCTGGACCGTTCGCGGTATGCCCTGCGGGCCGGCGATCGCGGCAGGTTCAACCTCTGGTGGACGGCTGCGACAGCGCTCGGCGGGGTGTTCCTGCTGGGTCAGGCGTATGCCTGGCGGCGGCTGGCGGAGAGCGGGGTCTACGTGAGCGCCAATCCCAGCAGCTCGTTTTTCTACGTGCTGACCGCCGCGCATGCCGTCCACCTGGTGGGCGGCTTGGCGGCGTTGATCTGGGTGGATGTGCAGGCGCGGCGTCTGAGGCTGGGGCCGGCCAAGCGAACGGCCATTGACGTCACCGCCGTCTTCTGGCATTTTCTGGATGGCCTTTGGGTCTACCTGATGGTCCTGCTTTGCGTTTGGGGGTAAGGCAGGTTTCGGGTCTTGGGCGCCGGCGACAGCATCTTTGCGCACAGGAGAACCAGCGAGATCCACAGAAGGTCGCCAAGCAACAGGTGGACCATCTGCATCCATAGCGGCGCGAGCAGAAGCAGATTCACCATTCCGGCGGCCATCTGGACGCCCACCAGCGCCATCATGGCTCCGGCCGCCAACTGCGCGTCGCGCCGCCGGCCCACGCAAGAAACGCCGTAGATCCCCAGCCACAGGCCGGCCAGCGCCGCGAACGCGGGGTGCCACATGCGCAGCCGGAGAAACACGTTGGCCGCGGGGTTGAGATCCTGCGCAAAGCCCTGCGACAACGACCTTACCGGAAAAAGTGTATCGCCCAGCGCGGCGACGGCCCCGGTGACGCCGAGCACGATGAACGCGGCCAGACTTGCGGCCGCGAGTTTGGCCTCCCGGCCGCGCGGCCTTCCAGCCTCGCGGCCGGCCGCCCACCATGCGGTGAGCGTCAGGCAGGCCAGCAGGGTGAGCGTGTTCACCAGGTGCGTGGAAAGCGAATACGCGCGGTTTGCAGAGGCGTTTCCGGCCACGTGCTGGAGCAGGACCAGAGCCGCGCCGATGAGCGCCTCGGTCGCCAGAAACACCGCCGAAAGCGCCGCCGCGAGCCTGGCTGGATGCCGCCGCGGAAATTCGCGGAAGGCCCAAACCGCCAGCAGCGCAACCAGCGCCAGGTCGAGGGCGCTGCTCGCGCGATGCGTGAACTCGATGATGGTGGCCACGGTGGGCGAGTGGGGCGTCACCTCGCCGTTGCACAAAGGCCAGCGGTTGCCGCAGCCCGCGCCGGACCCGGTGGCGCGCACATAGTCCCCCCACAGCACAACCGCGAAGTTATAAGCGAGGACCGCCCAGGCATAAGCCGCGAAGCGGGAGTGAGACGGGCGGGGCGGCTCGCGGATCTCGGTGCTCGGCATGAATCCTATTGTAGTGCGCATCGGGACGTGGGGCTTCCACGCCAACGCCACGGTAACGCTCAAAAGGTTGGTTGTGGACTGGCTTTATCGCATATACTGATCCTTGGTCGCCAATTCCGAGTTCCAGAACCAGCCCAAGATGTTCTGGGCATACGTTCGCACCATCAGTCAGCAACTCGGGTACACGGTACGGGCGAAGAGACAGGTCAAGATTCCGACCGTTCCAGAGATCGCGGCCGGCCTGACGGCCCTTGGCCTCAACCCCGGCAAGCTCGTCAAGGAGGGGCCCGATGACCTTACCGATCTCGGCCGCCAACTGCTGAGATACTTTGCGCATCGAGCGCAGGTTCTGAATGAGAACGTCCAGTTTCAGTTGATGAACGCGGACGCGGCGACGGAACTTTACGAGAAGCTCCTGAAGCAGGTTCGCCATCCGTCTCCCGTCCCAATGAACAAGCAAAGCGGGGACAAAGCGAACCCATCGTATTTCACGGCGATCGTCAACATGCTGATCGCGGACGGCATAGACGGCGCGGAATGCGACTATTGCCCGATGGCGCTCATCACGGTGACGCTCGAAGGCTCCGCGGTTCGCACACTCTCCCGGAGATTGGACGGCGCTTTTCCGCGCGTCGTCAATCCCGTCGCTGTCTGGGAAATCAAGGAATACCACTACACGACCACCTTTGGAAGCCGCATCGCGGATGGGGTCTATGAAACGCTGGTTGACGGAATGGAGATCGAGGAACTCCGCGAAAGCGAAGGGATCGACAGTATGCGTCAGAGGAACTACAGGCTTGACTGGGGCAGCGAGTGGCGCTATCGGCCCTTGGCCGCCCAAGCTGTGGGCGTGAGTTCTGCG
>CAIRXZ010000331.1 GCA_903882645.1 uncultured Acidobacteriia bacterium
CCGTAGTTGGTGAGCAGCTCGCGGATCTGGCCGTGCACGTAATCGACGAAGCGGCGGCGGGCCGCTTCGTCGGTGGCGCATCGCGCGCCGTCCGGATGGTGCCAATCCATGAGCGAGTGATAGAAGCCGACGCGCAGGCCCTCGGCGCGCGCCGCTTCCACGTACTCCTTCACCAGGTCGCGTCCCGGGCCTTGCTTGGTGGCGCAGTAATCGGTCAGCTTGGAATCGAAGTTGCAAAACCCTTCGTGGTGCTTGGTGGTCATCACCATGTACTTCTGCCCGGCCTGTTTGGCCAGGCGCGCCCAATCGCGCGCGGCGTTCGGCTTGGGGTGGAAGGTGGCGGCGAGCTTCTGGTACTCCTCTACCGGAATGCCCTCCTGCTCCATGGCCCATTCATGGCGGCCGAGTTGGCTGTACAGGCCCCAATGGATGAACATCCCGAAGCGGGCCTCGTGCCACCACTTCATGCGGGCCTCGCGGTTGGCGTCGCCCGCCGCCGCAAAAGGCGCCCCCGAGGCCGCCCCGGCCGCGGCCGAAGTGGCCGCCAGAAACTGTAGACAATCGCGTCTGGTCATCTGTTGCACTCCCAGCCAATCAGGATAACAATGAACGCGCGCGGCGGATGTGCCGGCTTGCCGCGCACCTCTACCCTGGAGATTCTACGCTCCCGATCCGCCTGCGCTTCCCACGTGGGGCCGGGCCTTTCGGCCCGCGATGACGCCTTCCGGCGTCATCAGCCGGCCGGCAGCCCGGCCAGGGCCGGACATGCCCGGCCTCTACCGAAAGCGCCGCCCGAGTTTCTCCCCCGCGCCACCACCAGAGTCACATCGTCCGACTGGTTGCCGGCGCTGAACTGCCGCACGCTGCTGAAAACAGCGGTGACGACTTGCTCCACCGGAAGCTGCCTGGTCTCGCGCAATTGACCGAGCAGCCGGGATTCGCCGAACTCTTCCTCGCCGCGCATCGCCTCGGTGACGCCATCGCTGAAAATCGCCAGGAGATCTCCGGGATCGAGATCGATCTCGCGCGCCTCGCACTCCCACTTCTCAAACAGCCCGATCACCGTCGCCGTGGATTTCAACCGTTCCACGCTCCCGTCCGCGCGCAACAGCATGGGCGGGTTGTGACCGCAATTCACGTAGGTCAGCCGGCGCGTGGCGTCGTCGTAGAGGCCGAAAAACAGCGTGGCATAATGTTGCGCGGCCGTGGACTTCCACAGGACCCGGTTCACCTCTTCAAGGGTCCGCACGAGATCGGCCGGCGTCATGAGACCCGTTGTGAAGCGCCCGCTGAGACTGCGCAAATGCGCCTGCAAATTCGCCATCAACAGGGCGGCGTGCATGCCTTTGCCGGACACGTCGGCCAGCGCCAGTCCCACCTGGTCCCGGCCCAGTTCGAGAAAATCGTAATAATCTCCACCCACGCGCCGGGCCTGGAGACATCGCCCCGCGCACTCGAGCGTCTTCAGGTCCGGCGTGGTCTGAGGGAGCAGCCGGGCCTGAACTTCTTTCGCGATCTCCATTTCCCGAGTCGTGCGGCGCTCGGCTTCGAGTTTCTCCGCGATGTCCTCGGCCAGACGAAAATTCTCGATCGCCATGCCCGCCTGGCCGGCTACCGAAGCCAGCAGACGCATGTCTTCGCCGGAGTAGGGCTCTTCGGACAACCGGGGGCCGAGCGCCAGCAGTCCAACCAACCGGCCTTCGCGGCCCAGGATCGGGACCAGGCAGCCGGAATGGAGCGGCGCCAGCGCCGCCGTTGCGGCGTCGTTTTCGAGGCCAGCCGGCGGCAGTTCCCAAGAACCGCCTCGCCGGGCCAACTCCACGAGCGGCGGCGACCCGCAAAAGATCGTTTGAAGCTCGGGCGGCGCAACTCCCGCGGCGGCGCCCAGGTCGCCATTTTCGTTCGCCAGATAGACAACCAGAGATGCCGGTTGGAGGGCCGCTTTGAGCTGGTTGAGAAGCAGTTGTGCAAGCGCCTCGCGGTCGGTAGCGGTGCGCGAGGTCTCGGCCAGATTCTCCAAAATGACCCTGGCATCGTACGAGCTGCGAAAGAAAGCGCGGTCGATCTTCCCGCTCACCCGCCGGTGGACCTGCGACCCGCCCCATAGCAGCGCCGTCCCGAGCACCGCGCCCATCGCCACGCTCGGGGACTGGCCCATTCCGATTTCGACCGGCCGCAGGCGCTCAAGCGACGCCGCGAACCCCAGCGTCAACCCGAAGCTGGCGAAACACAGAAGCAACAGGAAGCCACGCTGCACCAGCACGTAGCGCGCGCTGCGCTTCAGCAGAACGGGGATATCCAGCACGCGCTGTTTGAAAACCGCATAGGCGAACGAAGCCGGGACCAACAGCAGGACGGCATTGAGGATCGTATCCAGCCAGTCCGGCGACTGGAACCCGGCGTACTGCTGGGCGACCGCCCGGATCAGATGTGGGCCCAAACCGACCACGGCGCCCCAGAAAATCACGCGGATCTTGCGCCGCGATTCCGGCTCGCCCGCGAAGAAATAATTGCCGGCCAGCGACGCCAGCCCGAGCGCCAAAAGCGCCAGCATGGCGCCGAAATCGAACCGGTCGGCCCCCGAAGCGCCCATGAGTCTCGAAAGGGTGGCGATGGGGCGCGAAATATCCGGCAGGTGCATCTCGCCGGCCGCCGCCAGGCCGAGGACCACCGCGAGCCATTTGAGCCAGGGGAGCCGCCGGTCAATCGGAGAGCGCCCCGGGAACACCGCGCACAAGAAATAGAACGACGGTCCCAACATGCCCAGGAACAGCCCTTGGTACGCCTCTACCCAGGGCCGCAGCGCCGGAGGCGCCGCCCTGAAGTCGTTCGGGAACCCAGGCGCGGAAATGATCCCGGCGAAAAAGCAGGCCAGCAGCCAGACGTTCCGGTCTTGCGGCCGCAGCAACAGAATGACGAGTCCGACGGCGGCGAAGGCCAGCGGAAGCGAGCTTTTCAAGAGCCGGCCGGCCGTGTCCCACAGGCCGCCCGGAGTCCCGCTAATCTGCGAATTGCGGCGGAAAACGCCGGTCAACTCGAGTGGACCGTCCTGGCCTCGGCGCAGAACGGTCAGACGGACCGAATCGCCGGGCTCATGGCTCTTCCAGACTGCTTCCTGATCGGCCGGGCTTTCAACGCGGCGGCCGTCGAACGCGATTACTTCGTCCCCGGCCTTGATCCCCGCCCTCTCCGCCGGGCTGCCAGGCAACACGCTGGTAACAATATGGGCGCGTTCGGACGGCTGGTAAGGGAAATCGAGACCAAGCTCGACGGTGGACGGCTGATCGAGCCGGAAAGCGGCCACCCAGAAGTAGGTATAGAGTATGGTGGCCGCCGCGAAAACGACGGCCAACGCCCGCACCGCAATGCACAGCCATCGCGATCCGCGGCGACGCGCGTACCGTCCCTGCGGCGACGCCGTCGGCACTGGGCTACCCGTGGCCCAACTTCATCAGCCAGCCGAGGCCGAACAACGCTACCAGAAAACACACGAAAACGTAGGCGCCGTACTGTAGCCGCTCGCGGTCGGTGCGCTTGGTGACTACGCCCAGGACCACCGACGTGAACAGCGCGAACAGCGCGGCGGCCTCGAAATGCGAGAGCGTCATGCGCATCAGTCTTTTCTCCCCGCGGCGATTTCGTAGGCATCCACCATCGCCAGCACGTTCAACAGGCCCGCCGTCACCAGGAATTTGGTTCCGTAGTCGTGCACCGCCCCGGCCATGTCGGCCTGGCCGTAATTGAACCACACGGTCAGCAGATAGAGGATGCCAGAGCAGACGTCGCCGATGAACCCGCCGGTGTTGATCACGGTGGTGATCAGGTCGCCGGTCTGCGGCTGGAACATCGCGCCGCGCATCATCAGCCCGGAGACGAACATTCCCGTGATCGACAGCATCAGCAGCAGGCCGCGCCCGGTCCGTTTCAGCAGCAGGTGGCCGCCGCCGGGAATCAGCCAGCCCAGGGCCACCGCCGGGACCCACGTCCCGATTGGCGGCATCGGCTGCTTCTCCTTCGCTTCCTTTTCCTTCGCCATATTCTATTCCTTCCGAGTCTGCCGGCGTCCGATCGGCCCGTCCCCCGCGTCCGCCTACTGCAACGGGTAGCCGTGGACCAGGTTGAAGGTCCGCTTCCAGCGCGTCTTGGTGGGGAAATGTATCACCACATCGATGATATGATCGATGCCGATATTCCCATTGGTCAGGTCCTGGGTGGATGCGTCGTACGACCAGTAGATAATCACCGGCGTTCCCACGACGTTCTCGCGCGGCACCAGACCCCAGTAGCGGCTGTCGGCGGAATTGTCGCGGTTATCGCCCATCGCGAAGATGAAGCCGGTTGGCACCACCAGTTCCCCGTCCCTCGCGTAGCGCTCCAGCATGTCGAGGGCTCTCGGCAGAATCTCGGGATCGGCGACCATCGGGTCGCGCCGCGGGAAGTTATCGCGGTACATATTCGGATACGCCGCCGAGTGCTTCACGTACGGCTCATTCACCGCCTTGCCGTTCAGGATCAACTGCTGGTTCACGAAGTGGATGTGGTCTCCCGGGATTCCGATGGCCCGCTTCACGTAATCGTTCCCGATATCGAGGGGGTAGCGGAACACGATGACGTCGCCGCGCCGCGGTTCGCGGTACGGCAGCAGATGTCTGACCGCGCCGTCCGGCGGGGCGAACGCCAGTTTGTCCACCAGCACGTGATCCCCGATCAGCAGCGTGTCTTCCATCGAGGCGCTCGGAATCACGAACGCCTGCACCAGCGTGGTGGTCGCGAACAGCAGCAGGACGATCGTGACCGCCCACTCGGCGATGAATCCCCGGTGCGCCTCGCGCGTCATCTCCCGGAAGCGCGCCCACTGCGTAAGCGGTTTGACCGCGGTCTCTGTCTCCACATTGATCATTGTATCGAATCGGATGCCCGAGTATCGGCGGGGCGGGCCCGCCTTCTCCTTAGCTGTTCTTCACCACGACGTTCTGCAGCACGTCCGCCACGTCTTCGCAGCAATCGATGGTGGCCTCGATGAACTCGTACACCTCTTTGAGCTTGATCAGCGTGATCGGGTCCTTCTCCTTGTTGAACAAGTCGACGACCGCGCTCCGCCCGATGAGGTCGGCCTCGTTCTCCAGGCGGTTGATCTCGATGCAGTGGTCCATGATGGGCGCGTTCCGCTCCAGCGCGGAGAAGGCGCTCTGCAGCGCCTTGGCGCACCCCGATACGATCTCCGAAAGCGTCACCAGGTTGGCCGGGATCGGGTCGATGCGGTAGGACACCAGGCGGTGAGCCGTATCCTCGATGCCGTCGAGTACGTTGTCGAGCGCCGAAGAGATGTTGTGGATGTCCTCGGGGTCGATCGGCGTAATGAAAGTCTGGTTCAGCCGCGTGAAAATCTCGTGGATCAGCTCGTCTCCGCGGTGCTCCAGCATGTTGATTTCGGTGGCCGCCAGAATCAGGCGCGAGTTCCCCGTGCGCAATCCGTCGAGGAGCAGCCTGGACGCTTCCGAAATGATCTCCACCTGTTTCAGAAACAGGTGGTAGAACTTCTCTTCGCGTGGAAGGAGTCGCATGGATATTGTGTGTGACGGAACCCCATCTTAATCGTTATCGAGCCCGCCGGTCAATCCGGTAGTGCGCTAAATGTGTGTGCCTGGGCCGGAACGGCCAGCGCAGCCCGTTCCTAGCGCCAGCTAGACGCCCTCCGAAGTTATCCTACTTTCCTCCGGGAAAAGAGAGTAGCTTTGCTTTTGAGGTCGTTGTCTGTGGGGGCGGGGCTTCATGTTGCCACGGAAGCATAGTCACCTTCCCACGGGCCGCTGGATCAATAGCGCCAGGCTGAAGATTAGATAATTCTTCAATGTCCTTTGCGGCTAGCCCACACCCGTACCAGATTTGTTCTCCTGAAAGCAGATTCTGATCGAGGAGGAAGCGGATGCCGTCCGCTAGCAGCATCGGATGTTCGGGTGGTATCTCGTTATCCAGCGGCTCATTCAACCGCCAGCCACGAGATGACAGACTTCTCCAAAGTCTTTGAATCGTCTCCTCTTTGCCAATCCCAAGTGATTCGCAGCGCTTGAGCATCATGCCGACTGCGAACTTCCATTTCGCTTTGAGACTAACGAAAGCATCGAGCGATAGTGAATACAAATCCGCTGCGAACGATTCCCCAGGAAGCGCAAAAGCGCCCGCGAACTTGAACGCCTGATCTTCAATGAGTTGATGGAGTTTTGGGTTTGCGAGATGCCAGCGGTCCAAATGGCGATGGAGAATGACATGCCCAAGCTCATGCAGGACGCTGAGTCTGGCCCTAACCGTAGATGCCTTCCCGCTCGAAACCGAGCAATAGGCGCTATTCTCTTCCGGGCACCATTTAGAAAGAGCATCTAGTGTTGCCGTCCCAAGGTCATCGCGGGCCAGCACCATACCCTTTTCCTCAAGAAGACGCGTGACATTCGGCAATGGACCGTCACCAATTCCCCAAGCCGTCCTCGTTTCCGCGGCAACACGCTCGATCAATTCATCTGATAAGGCAAGTGGATCACGCGGAAGCTCAAACTGGGGGAGATCTAGAACCGGAAGATCGAGATGTTCGCGGAGCAAGGACGCAATATCCTGCACCCACCCCAATCGTCTTTCTCCCACCGTCTGGGCCAGTCGGGTAGAACTAGCCAGAGATCTCCAGTACACGACCCCTTCTTCACGTAATGCTTTACGCAGAAAGAACACCATCGGCAATTGAAGCGTTGCCACTGCTCGATCCATAACTTCCGGGCGGGGGGTCTGAATCGCTTTTTCGTATTGAGTGATGGCGGCCGGCGTCACCTGAAGCGGTACCGCCAGGGCTGTCACAGTGAATCCTCGCGCTTCGCGGCCTTCTCGCAACCGCGCGCCAACAAAGCCTACCGTGCCTAGCTTCATGCACCCTCTGCTTCGCCGTGCTTCTTCTTGCGCTTGAAAAGGCTCCTGTACTGCTCTGCTTCGTTCGGGAAAACTCCGAACAGCTCAACCCGTTGCAAGTATTCCGTGAACTTCCGGTTAGGTATGACTATATCGACAAATGCAGCTTGATCCTTGTGCCTGCCCGCGGGCGCGTGGATTAGGACAGCCAGATGCTCAAGCCTGGTCGGGGGAACGTCGGGATCGTCCTCCTGCATGAAGGGCAAGCGCCCCTGTCCGTCAAAGTTCTGGGCAGCCAAAAACTTGCGGATTTTTGCGGGCCGGACCATGCTCTTTTGGGTTGCGACAAGACAGCAAATAAGCCTGATTTCTCCAGAGATTATGGACAAGAAGTAGCACGAGCCATTCATGTTCGGGATGTCCCGGTAATCCAGGGAATACCGCTCGGCAACTCCACGAACCGCCTCATGAACACGGGCTCGCCTGACGTGGCCAATCATGTCATGCCGATCAGGGGGGTCGTAGTTCCTTTTGCAGTGTTCGGGAGTCGTGCGGTAGGCATCCCCAACGGCCAGCATCATGGCCTTAAGCGCTTCCCGATCAAAGGCTTTCAGTAGTTTCTGCTTATATTCTTCAGGGGAGATCGTCATGATAACTTAATCGCCTCTGCAAATTAAGTTATCACGATTCGTTTGAGGGCGCAAGGGGCATTTTCAAGTAATTCTCTGGCTTCCGGCCCCTTGTCCGTCTCGCCGCCGGCGCCCCAGAATGAAAGCGCCCTGGTCTCCGCCGAACACTAGACTAGCTTTTGGGCAATCTGGTCGTCAAGGATTTCTTGCACGGTCAGAGGGGCAATCACCCGGTGCTCCCGTTTAAAAAAACCGCTGATCTCCATCATCGCGCCTGAAGTGAAGCCAAAGGAGACGAAAAAGCCCTTCGTGCGGTTCTCACGCATCATCGCGGCCTCGAACTGATCGATGTCCGGCCGTCCGGCCCTCTCTTTCTGCTTCACCTGAATCGGGTACCATTCGTCCATGAAGTCAAGCTCCCCAGCCGGCTTTCCAGAGGCCTTCGGCATCGCGGAGAGCGGATAGACGCGCCCGTCTATGCCCATGTCTCCAACCTTAGCCTTGTTCGCAATACCCCCGAGTGCGATCACGGCCCAGTTCTCGAACTCGAACGGCGGGATGCGCCGAAGCTGCGCTTCCGTCCAGGGGAGATCCCGCACCACGAAGCCGCGCCCCACGGACCAGAGTTTTTCATCCTCTCGCAGCTTGCACACGTCTCGTAGTCGCTTCGCCATGACCCGGCATGCCGTCGGGGATATGTCAATGCCAATCCACTGCCGGTTGAGCTTTTGCGCCGCTACCAGAGCGGTTCCACACCCGCAAAAAGCATCCAGCACAACGTCGTTTTCGTTGCTGCTGGCCTTAATGGTGCGGTCCAATAGCCCGAGCGGCTTCTGCGTCGGATACCCCAGCGTTTCCTTCGCGGACTTGGAAAGGCCGGCCAACGACGGCACATCATCCCAAATCGAGTCCACTGGTACGCCATTGAGTTCCTTCTCGTACCGCTTCAGCTTTGGAACACCACCGCCCTGGGGGATGTAGATGCGGCCGTCATCAAACAGTCGATCAAGCTCTGCCGGGGTCGTCATCCAATGACGGCCTTTGCCGATCTTCGCCGGATCGAAGCCGCGCCACTGCATTCCGGTCTCCCCATTACGCAGGCCGGCCCCAGTAATATCCGCGCGCCAATGTTTTCCCCTGGTCTCGACATACTCATCTTCATAAATGAAATACCGGTCCACGTACTCCTTCAGATAGGGCTTCAATTCGACATTGAAGACCGGCTCCTGCCCGTTTGAGTAGCGAAAAATGATGTCATGGATGTGGCCGAATCCGTGCGTGTCCGTATGGGCCGTCGTCCGCTTCCAGACGATTTCATTTTCGAAGGCGTTCTCTCCAAAAATCTGATCGAGCATCACCTTCACGTAATGCGAAGCGTGCCAGTCGCAATGGTAGTAGAACGAACCAGTTTCCTTGAGGACGCGAGCCAGCTCCACACAGCGCGGGCGCATGAACTCGATGTAGGCCTGTGTAGACGCGTGCCGATCTTCAAACGACCTCTTCTCCTGCGTCTCCCCCCAAAACACCTCGTAGTTCCGGTTCGAGTTGAAAGGAGGGTCGATGTAGATGAGGTCTACGCAATGGTCCGGCAGGCGGCGGAGCTGGTCCAAACAATCCCCGCAATAGATCACCCGCGTGTCAACCAGAGACGATGGCCGCATGTTTTCGCAATCGGCAGATTCACCGATCCCGCTTAGGGTACCAAAATTCACGCAGCCTCCAGGAGTTCCCGTATGGTCCACATGTGGTTCGTGATGCCGGCGGCCATGGCGGGCGTCATGCGGAGGCTTTGATGGCGGCGCACGAAGTTGTACCAAGCAAAATGCAGGCAGTACGCAGCCCACAAGTTCTCCCATTTCTTTGAAAATGCGTTGGTTAGCCGCGTCAAGCGGCGCATCTGCATCCGAATCGTGAGGTTCTGGCGCTCGACATGGCTGGTACAAATCTTCGCCCGGTCGGGATCGCCCATGATCGGTTTTGGTAGAGCCTCCACAACGTCAGCCGGCGAGTAGCGATGGTCGCCTTCGCGCGGGCTGGCGTAGACTTTGATGAGTTGGGCGAAATCGCAGCGGTCGGAAAGCGTGGTGGTGATTGCTGAGACGTAGGGCGCGAAGCCGTCCGTGGTGATCTGAAAGCGGTACGGGGCAGTCGCAGCCCGCAAGCCTTCGATGAAGATATCCGTAGTGGCCTGGCTGCGCGGCCCCAGGGCGAAGTTCAGGACCAGCTTGCTATTCCGCTCGATAGCCACGAAACAGTAGGCATCCCCGATGCTGTTATCGTTTTCTTCCCAGGGCCACTTGTGCGCTTCCTTCTTTTGGATGAAGCCCCAAATCTCATCAGCCTGAACGTCCGTAACCGGAACGTTCACAATCAACCGGCCCATGAGCTTGTTGCACTTCTCACCGACCAGGACCAGGAGCTTGAGGATTGTGCCGTGGTGAACCTCGGTCACCCGCTCGATACTGGAAATGCTGGCTCCTTCCACAAGGAGCTTGAGAACCTGTTCGGCTTTCTCGACGGGCAGGTACATACCCTCCAGGGGCTTCTCGCGGGGTTCCTGGAAGGTCTTGGAGCACTGGCGGCACTGATACCGCTGGTTGCCTTTGCGGTCCTTCCCCTTGCGCTTGCATTCGATCCGACAATTGTGGCACGTCATAGCGAATCTCCTTGAGATCCGCAGCCAAAAGCCGGATAATGGGGTTGCACGTCATTGCGGCTTCGGCTGCGGTGATTTCGGCCCCGGTCGGTGTTTCAGCACTGATCGGGGCTTTTTGCTTCATGCTTCTATTATACGTACCCCCCCTACGAATGTCAAGGGAAAATACTTGCAATTCGTACCGGGGGTACGTATAATAGGGGTATGCCGATAAAAAAGCTGCCGCCAGAAATCAGGGAGTTTTTCGTGCGGATGGGGAAACGCGGAGGGGCAAAGGGTGGCCGCGCCCGCGCTGAGCGCATGACAGCCGCCCAGCGCAGTGAGAGCGCTAGAAGGGCAGTGCAGGCACGGTGGGACAGGCTGAGGCGTGAGGGCGCGTAGTGGTCCTAGGCTCTAGCTGCGCACGATGACGCCCTGGATTTCTAATTGTGCAGGCAAATCACTAAGAGAATCGCCGGGTATGGCTATATCTGCCCCGGCCTTGAGAATCGCCTTACTGATCGGCGACCAGTTCCAGAATCGCACGTCATAGACCAACGCGAGTTTGATATTACTATTCTCTTCCTTGCGCCGGATATCGAAGCACTTATATCCCCAGATTTGAGCCTGCTGGTGCGTATTTTGACTACCTAAAATGCTTACCGCTAGACCTGCATGTCCATTCGGAGGCACGACCAAGTTAAACGGATGCAATTCGAGTTCTCCTGTAAGTTTTTGTTGCTCCCGGTAGAGAATCTTTCTGGAATCGAGCACGCCCCGTACTTCTGCGACCAAATCGTCTTCCGGCCTTTCATGTTGGCGGTGGACAAGATAAACATCTCCTATCACCTTAGATGTTTCGAGGAATCTCTGCATCGACAGGCCAACATCTGCGTAGGTCGTATCAAGCAATAAATAATCATCAACAACCCTAATTCCAGACTGTTGTGCGATACCTTCCAGTTTCTCTCTTAAGCTCCTTGTCAAGCAGTACCCGGCAGCTTCGAGTTCTCCCGTTGTCCTGCCAGCATCGGAGATGATACACCGCTCGAAGCCTACGTCCGTTACTGTAAGTTCAATCCGGTGACTGCCCGCCAAGTGAAAGGGGAATGAGATAGTCGCACTGTCTTCATCAATAGGCTCAACAGCCATCAGCTCACGGTATGTTCGCAAATAAGTTTCGAGAACAGAATGAATCATCTCACTCATCGGACACCTCCAACTGTTGTTCGAGAACGGCGATATTCCATTTCTCTAGTCCCCACTTGAGGATGCCTAGCATGGTTTTGTTCTTCGGCTCCGGCCGTGCAGGGATTACAAATTTGTCTCCATGTTCAAGGCTCCAAATATGCTCATGCCATCCCCGCACAATTCCCCCATCTGGATTGTCATGCCATATCTCGTAATTTAGTCCCCTAATGCGGATTCCGTGCCACTCCAGAGCCGCACTCGGGTACGGCTTGGGCAATCCCGAAGGGGGGTGCCGAACCCTTGCCGTGACGATCAACCCCCTAACTGGATTGTTCGGCGTAGACTTCCTGAACACCTCCACGCGAACAGGCGAATGCTGCTTGTGGCTTGGTGCGCTTCTGATGGACTTAGCAGCCGCAAGCAGGTATTCCACGTCGGCCTTCGTGAACCGTTCCAGTGCCAAATACCCATAAGATTAGCATAGCGCACAGGTTTCGCCTTTTGTTCGCCATCGGCCAGGCACACAGAATTAGCGCACTACCGTCAATCCGCGGCGGTGGGGCGCAGCGATTCCGCATCCGTGGCAGTTGGGTGCGGGCAAGCAGCGGTATCGAAAGGGATTCCGAGGTTTTGGGCGAGCTGGGCAACTTCGGATGGGCATTGGGTGGGCTTGGCGGGGTCCCAAGGGACGAAGGAGGGACAC
>CAIRXZ010000332.1 GCA_903882645.1 uncultured Acidobacteriia bacterium
GCGCTACGCCCTAAACGCTCGGCCTACGGCCTCGCAGGGCTTCGCTTCGGGAGCCGCCAGAACAATGGGAAGAGAACCAGCAAAAGGGACATTTCTAATGTGTTAAGACAGGGGACATTTTAAACGAGGCTTGACATACCGCCGACAAGCGGGACTTGGCGCCATTCAACTTGATGCATACTGGAAGCACGACAATGTCTAACAAGATTCAGGTGTCCAAGGTCGATCGGTGGCACCTTCAGGCGTGGCTTGGCATGCACCCGGGCGCAAAACCCAAGGTCTGCGAGCAAGTTTTCGCGGCCGCCGAAATCACCAGTCTGAGTTACTGGCTCGAGATCTTCTTTTCCGCCGGCATCGCCACTTTCGGCTTGGTTGAGAGCAGCCCGGCGGTGATTATTGGCGCCATGCTCATTTCTCCTTTGATGGGGCCGATCATGGCGACGGGCCTGGCACTGGCCGTGGGCGACCTCTACCTGGGAATCAAAGCGGTACTCAACCTTCTTGCCAGCGTCGCGGTCTCGGTCGCTTTTTCCGCTTGCCTGGTTTGGCTGTTGCCGTTTCATTCCGCTACATCTGAGATCCTCGCTCGCACGAATCCCAATCTGCTCGACTTGGGGATTGGGTTGTTGTCTGGTTTGGCGGGTTCGGTCGTGATCTGCCGCGGAGGTGGCGATGGCGTGACTGTCCTGCCCGGAGTCGCGATCGCCGTAGCGGTGATGCCGCCACTCTGCGCGATGGGCTTCGGCCTGGGCGGCGGCCTGAACCTGGAAATCGTGGGCGGCGCGGGTCTTCTTTTCGTGACCAACCTGGTCGCCATTGTGGCGAGCGCGTTCCTTGTCTTCCTAGGGGTCGGAATGAGCAGTCCGGAGGTCCGGCAAGCGTTGGTCGCATCCTGGCGACACGAGTCGCTGGCGCGAATCTTGCCGCATGGTCGAATTGCGCGGACGTTGGCGGCTGGAGGGAAACTGCGCTGGCGCATTCTGATGCTCCTGATTCTGCTCGCCTCCATCGCGGTCCCTCTGCGCCGGGCCTTGCTCCAGGTTGCGAGTGAAACGCTTACCAGGGGAACGGTGCAGGACGAAGTGAAACGCCTCGTGCCTTCAGACGCCATCGTGTCGCAGCAGGTGACTTTTGGCCCGAACGAAATTGTGATTCGTTTGATTTCGACTAAACGTATCCCCGAGTCGAAAGTGACCCAGGCACGCCGGGATCTCATGCGCCGGACGGGCCGCGACGTTCGGCTCTCGGTCGATGCCGTCGCGAGCAAGAGTGAATTGGCTGCCCTGATGGAGCGCCTCGAGCGGCCGGCTCCCGTGGTCCCAGCGGAAAAGACCGCCGGCGAAGTGCAGCAGGATCTGCTGGACAGAGTCCGTCCCATCATCCAGGAGATTTGGCCATCATCGGATGCGCCGATGCAGGACTTTTCCGTGGTCCTGGGTACCGCGGGAATTGAGGTCGACGTCCGCTATCAGGCCGCCAAGGATCTGGGCGCGGTCCCGATCGGCATGGTGTTGCAGAGCTTGCAAACCAGGCTTGGGATACCGGATCTTACTCTGAAGGCGCAAAGAATTCCAACGGCGCGCGTACCCGCGAAGAAAGCGCCGGGGAAGCGCTGAATCACTGGGTGTGCACAGGCGTCCGGTTCGGAATCTCTCCGATTCTCCGCAAGAGCGGCGTCATCGTCAGACCCTGTACAAAGACAGAAAATGCGACCACGGCAAAGCTCATGGCGATGATGGATTCCCGTGCGGGCACTTCCGGCGGGAGCCCCAGCGCCAGGGCGAGCGCCAGCGCGCCGCGCAGTCCGCCCCAGAACAGAATGTGCTGATGCCGCCAAGACACGCGAAGAGCAGACCACGAAAACAGAAAACAGCAGGGATAGATCGCGACCGCCCTGCCGAGCAGTACCAGCAGGATTGCGGCAGCGGCGGGCAGCCACACAGCCGCGAAATTCTCGCGCGCTTCGTGCATGCCGATCAGAAGAAACACCAGCGAATTGGCAACGAAAGCGGCGTAGTCCCAGAAAGCCTGAACCGCCTCCCTTCCGCGGGGGGAGATCGCGCCGAATGGGCCGAGATTCCCTATCATCAGCCCGGCCGTTAGGGTCGCCAACACGCCGGACAGGTGGAAATGCTCGGCGAGAATGGCAAGAGCGCCAGCCCCATTCCCGCGGCAACCAAGCCCGCGCTGTAAGGGAGGCGGAGTCTTCGCGTCAGCATCGCGACCACAGCCGCGATCAACAGGAGCAGCGCAGCGCTTTCAAAGCTGAGTTTCATGGCATCCTGCCCGGCCGGCGGCTCCTGGAGCAACCTCGCGCTGGGCCAACCTACAATTAGAGCACTCTCAATCCGCCACCGCCTCGGGGTTCTATCCGCCGTGGTTGGCATCGCCGAATCCCGTCCGGAACTGGAACTGGTTAGCAGCAAGCGAGAGCGTCTGGTCGATGAGCGTCAACTGGTGTCCATACCCTATCAATTCAGTTTCGAGAATCGAGTGATCCTTGACGACTGACCTCGCGGTGCAGATTCTGCACTCGCAGGAACA
>CAIRXZ010000333.1 GCA_903882645.1 uncultured Acidobacteriia bacterium
GCTCCGGGTCGTTCTGGACTGTCGCCGGCGCCAATGCCATCATCGCTTTGCGCTGCTGCCGCCTTAGCCACAGGTTCGAAGACTACTGGGAAACCCGTTCCCGAGCCGCCTGATTACCCACTTTTTTGTCGTGCACCCCCTTGTGCTGGCGGGGAAACCGCGGCGCCACGTCCCGTCCCTCTTGACGCTCACGGAAGCGCTCCCAGGTAGCCGGCTGCCGCGCCTATCGCCAGCACCGGCGCCGGATGCCATCGCAGCTTGCCCAGCAGGTACAAAGAGACGCCGCAGAAGAGCCACGCGCGCCACGAGGTCATGGCGGTCCGGCCCAAGAGGACGGCGGCGCTGAGCACGAGACCGGTCACCGCCGGGTTCACGCCGGTAAGAAACCGCCGGACCCGGCGGTCGTCCCGATACCTCTCATACTGGCGGCTGAGGAACATCATGAGGCCGACCCCCGGAGTGAATATCGCGATCGTCGCAACAACCGCTCCGAAGACGCCGCCGGCCCGGTACCCGGCGAACGTCGCAAGAACGGCGATAGGTCCCGGCGTCAGGTTGCTGATCGCCACTCCGTCCAGGAACTCGCGGGCGCTGAGCCATCGGAGGTCCGTGACCAGGCGATCGTGGAGCAACGGCAGCAGAACGAATCCGCCGCCGAAGAAAACCAGTCCGATCTTGAGGAAGGTCGCGCCGATCGATCCAAGAATCGCCGCCAGCCCGGCGGCGGGAGGGAGAATGGCGAGGACCTTTGTGCGCGGAGATGGATCGGGGTCTTCCCGCACGGACCGGTCCGGCCTCTCCCGGGAAATCAGAAACCCGAGCGCGCCGGCCGACACGAGTACCCATACAGCGTTGACCCTCAGCGCGCCCGCAACCAGCGCCGCCGCGGCAAGGACGATCGCCGCCGGCGTGCGCAGCACCTTGCGGCCCACGGACCAGCCGGCGTTCAGGATCAACGCAATCACCACCGGACCCAACCCGGCGACGGCCCCCTGCAACGCCGGAATGGAGTGGTAGCGAAAGTACATGTCGGAGAGCCCCGTGACCAGCACCGCGGACGGAAGCAGAAAGACGGCGGCCGACAGGATTCCTCCCATCATCCCCAGGAGGCGGTAGCCAATGAAGAACGCCGCGTTCACCGCGAACGATCCGAGTATCTGTCCCAGTCCGACGCCGTGTACGAACTCGTCCGCGGCGAGCAGTTTGCGCTTTCCGACGAACTCGCGCTCCATGAGCGAAATCACGGCCATCCCGCCGCCAAAACCGATGGAGCCGATCTTCAGAAACGCAACCAACAAGCGCGCCAGAGATATGCTTCTCCCGGAATCCGGGCCGTGGTTTGCCGGCGCGGCGCTCATTTCCGTACGGCGTGTGTTTCTTCCATGCGCCATATCCGATGATGCAGTACTTGACGTGGAAGTGGCAATCCGGCAAGACAATTACTGGAACACGGCCAGTGCTGGCGTCAGCAGTGATCCGGCATGGCAAGTGGTAGGATGGGGCATATGCAACTCACGATCCGGTTGCTGCGAGAAACGGACGGCCGCTGGATTGCCGACATTCCCGAACTGCCCGGCGTGACGGTCTACGGCGTAACCCCCGAAGAGGCCACGCTAAGGGCCAAGGCCCTTGCGCTCCGCGTGATCGCCGAAGAAATCGAGCACGGGGAGATACCGCCCGGAGCCGACATGTTGCAGTTTTCTATAGCCGCATGAGCGAATGGCCCGCGACCAAGGCGCGGCGCGCGCTTGCGGCGCTTCAGCGAATCGGGATGGCGCATCGCCCGCACGTCCGGTTCCCATCGGACGCTACGGCGTGCGGTTTGGCCCCAGTATCGGTTCGCCTTCCACGACAAAGAAGAACTGGGGCCGGTCATCCTGGCTGAGGTCGCAAAGCACACGGGCCTGCGCCCGGAAGATCTGTAGCTCCGTTCGACCGTACCGCTTGGCGTGCCCCTTATCACTCGGCGCGCACGCCGAGGCCTATGATCCTGCGTGGCGAATCAAGCTCAAGCCGATCACACGTGAAGTCGGGCGACGACCACCGTGCTAGAGGTTTCTGCGGCGTTGTGCGTGGCATCCGACGACTCGGCCTTTCCGTCCGCCCTTCCGCATTTATGCTAGGGTAATGATTTCACCGGAATTGGAGGAGAAATGGAAGCCCTCGGGCTGATTGAGACGAAGGGTTTGGTGGGGGCGGTCGAAGCCGCCGACGCCATGGTCAAGACGGCGAACGTGGTGCTTACTGGAAAAGAGTTCGTTGGCGCGGGACTGGTCTGCGTGATGGTTCGGGGCGATGTCGGCGCGGTCAAGGCCGCCACCGACGCCGGGGCCGCGGCGGCCCGGCGCGTCGGCGAGTTGGTGGCCGTCCACGTCATCCCCCGCCCGCACGAGGAAGTCGAGAAAGTCCTGCCCGGCGGCACCCTCAAGAAATAACGGCGCATGCTCGAAGACAAAGATCTCGTCTCCATTCAAGAGGTCCGCTCCAAAGTCGAAAAAGCGTACGGAGCCTGGCTGAAGTACCGCGACTATTCCCAGCAGCAGGTGGACGCGGTGGTCGAAGCCATGGCGGCCGCCGGGCGCGCCAACGCCGGACGGCTCGCCGAAATGGCCGTGGCTGAGACGGGCTACGGCAACGCCAAGGACAAGTACGTCAAGAACCTGCTGGCGGCCGATTGGCTGGCGCGGCGCATGCGCGGGATGAAAACCGTCGGGGTCCTGCGCGAATCGCCCGAAGAAAGAATCGTCGAGATCGGCGTTCCGATGGGCGTGGTAGCGGCCATTCTGCCCACCACCAATCCGACTTCCACCGCCATCTACAAGATCCTGATCTCGCTCAAAGCGGGCAACGCCATCGTCATCAGCCCGCACCCGCGCGCGCACCAAAGCACCTGCCATACCGCGGCCCTCCTCCACCAGGCCGCCGTGGAAGCGGGCGCGCCTCCAGACCTCATTCAGTGCGTAGACAACGCCACCATCGAAGCCACCAACGCGCTGATGCGCCACGAGCGCACGGCGGTGATTCTCTCCACCGGCGGCGCGGGGATCGTCAAGGCCGCCTACTCCAGCGGCAAGCCCGCGTTCGGAGTGGGTCCGGGCAACGTTCCGGCGCTGATCGACGCTTCGGCCGACGTGGAAGACGCGGTGGCGAAGGTGGTCGCCGGGAAGTCTTTCGATTACGGAACGGTCTGCTCCAGCGAGCAGGCCCTGGTGGCGGAGGAAGGGCTGCGCGGCAGGATCGTCGCCGCCCTGAAAGCCAACAAGGCCCATATAGTCGACGATGCGCAGAGGGACGCGTTGGGCAGGCTGCTGCTGATGCCCAATTGGACGGTGAACCCGCAATGCGTCGGGCAGTCGCCCGTCAGGATCGCGCAGATGGCGGGCTTCGAAGCGCCGCCGGACGCCTCCATCCTCTGCGCCGAGATCGGCGGCGTGGGCAAGCAGCATCCCCTATCGGCCGAGAAGCTCTCCCCGGTGCTCGCCCTGTATTTCGTCAAGGACTTCCCGGCGGCCCTGGACGCCTGCTTCGCGCTGCTGAAGTTCGGCGGCATGGGGCACACCGCCGTCATACACGCCAAGGACGACGCGCGCGTCCGCGAGTTCACCGCGCGCATGCCCGCCATGCGCGTGCTGGTGAATACGCCCGCGCCGCAGGGTTCCACCGGCATTACCACCAACATCTTTCCTTCCATGACGCTGGGATGCGGCGCCGCCGCGGGCAACGGCACTTCGGACAATGTCGGACCGCTGCACCTGATCGACATCAAGCGGCTGGCGTACGTCGTGCGCGAGCCGCAAGAGGCCTTCGAAATGCCGCTCGAATATGCCGGCGCGCCTCCGGCCCCGGCAGCCGCGGTCGACCGCCCGGTGGTGGCGGCCGCCGTGGAGCGCTACCTGGCGGCGCGCGGAATTGGAACAGGCAAAACAGCGCCGCCCAGCCCTCCCGTTCCGCGGGCCGCGAGTTGCGGTTGCGCGGGGAGTTCCAGCGCGGGACCAACGTGCGGCTTGCCGGGACGGCCCGCCGCGGCGGTCTCCGCACGGCCCGAAGCTCCGCCCGCGAGGCCCGAGGCGCCTCCTCAACCGGCGGACGTCGTGTGCGAGGCGGATGTGCGCGCCGCGATCGCCGCGAAGCTCAAGATCTATGTCGGGCCGAGGACCATCGTGACGCCCTCCGCCCGCGACCTGGCCGGCGCGGCTGACGTTCTCGCGCCCGTGAAGGGCTAAGGATAACTGTGGATCTAAACCTTGAAACGCTGAAGCGCGAAATCCTGGCGTATCTCAATGCCTCCGAGTTCGCCGTTTTTCACGGCAACGCCGGCGGGCTGGAGGACTTGCCCATCGTGCTCTGGGACGTGGATCGCTATCCCGATTACCAGATGTTCCTCGAAACCGCCCGGAAGGCCGGCGCCAAGCTGATTCTGTTCGCCGCCGACGAATTCGAGGCGGCCGACCTGGACGAGCTCAAGGACCAGCTCGAGGACGCCGCCGTAAGCCGCGACGAGGAGCGGGAATTCCAATCGCGCCTGCGCGAGCTGCGCGCCTACGAGGGAGCCGCCTGCTCAATCGAGCTGGCTTTCGACGTCAATTCCCGCTTCTACGTCTACGAACTGCAAACCGACTGGTACAACGATTTCATCGGCCTGGAAGAGGAAATCGCGGCGCACATCTCCGAGAACGAGATGGACGACCAGGATGAATCCCTCGGCGGGTATTATTCGAAGAATTGAGAATTGGCCTTCCTGGGGCGCCTCTTAGTCTAAGGAGCTTGCTGGAAAAGGCAAAACGCTGAATATGGTTTTTGGGACCTCTTCGGCAGCCTCTTGAACCCAAGAAACGCATGTTGACCCCTTCCCGTTGGATTTTCTCCGCCCCGGACCCCCAGACCGCCGCGCCGCTTGCGGCCGCGCTGGGTTGCGGGAAGCCCGCCGCGCTGGCGCTCGTCCGCCGCGGACTCGGCGACCCCGAATCCGCCCGCCTTTTCATGGAGGCTTCGCCCGCCGGGCTGAACGATCCGCTGGCCATGCGCGACATGCCGCGCGCCGCCGCGCGCCTCGCGCAAGCCGTCCGCCGCCGCGAAAAAACCCTGATCTACGGCGATTACGACGCGGACGGCGCCGTCTCGGTGGCGCTCCTCATGAAAGCCATCGAGATGGCCGGCGGCGCCGCCGATTGGCACATTCCGAACCGCCTCAAAGACGGCTACGGCATGCGCCCGGAGGCCATCGAGACCGCCGCCGCGCAGGGCGTGACGCTGGTGGTCAGCGTGGACACCGGAATCCGCGCCGCCGAAGTGGTGCGGCGCGCGAGCGAGCTCGGAATCGACGTGATCGTCACCGATCATCACCTGCCCGAAGCGGAGCTGCCGCCCGCGCTGGCGGTGCTGAACCCCAACCGCCCGGACTGCCCCTACCCGGAGAAGAACCTGTGCGGCGCCGGCGTGGCGCTCAAGCTGGCCCAGGCGCTGCTCGCCGAGCTTGGCTGGGAGCCGGAGCGGCTGCGCCGCGTCTCGGAATCGTTCTGGAAGATCGTCGCGATCGCCACGGTGGCGGACGTGGTTCCGCTCACGGGGGAGAACCGCATCATCGTGAAGCACGGCCTCGAGGGGTTGCGCTCGGTGCGCAGCCCCGGCCTGCGGGCTTTGCTCGACGTGGCGGGCTGCCCGTCCGGCGCGGCGCCCAGTGCGCGGCAGGTGGCGTTCCAGGTGGCGCCCCGCATCAACGCGGCCGGCCGCATGGACACGGCGCAGGCGGTGATCGAGCTGTTTCTGACCTCCGACGCCGGGCGCGCGCGCGACCTGGCGCGCCAGCTTAGCGACCAAAACACCGAGCGCCAGCAGGTGGAAGCCGGGATCCGCGAGGCGTGCGAGCGGGAAGCTCCGGACGAATCGGCCGCCGCCCTGGTCTACTACGGCGAAGCCTGGCACCGCGGCGTGCTCGGCATCGTGGCGAGCCGGCTGGTGGAGCGCTTCCACCGGCCGGTATTCGTGCTCGGCCGCAACCCCGAGGACGGCCTGGCGCAAGGCTCCGGGCGGAGCATGCCCGCGTTCCATCTGCTGGACGCGCTGGAGTCCATGCGCGATTTGTTCGTGCGCTTCGGCGGGCACCGGCACGCGGCCGGCGTGACGCTCGAAGCGGCGCGCGTCCCCGAGTTCCGCGAGCGTCTGAACGCCTGCGCCGCCGCGCGCCTCGGGCCCGCCGATTTTGTCCCGTCGATCGAGATCGACGGGACGGTCGAGCTTCGCGACATCGACGAAGCCGCTGCCGCGGGGGTTTTCGCGCTGGCGCCGTTCGGCCACGGGAACCCGAACCCCATCTTCGCGGCCCTGAACGTGGAAGTCGCCGGTCCGCCGGTGGTCTGGAACGAGAAGCACCTGAAAGTCATAGTCCGCCGGAACGGCCGCACGCTCGCGCTGAAAGCCTGGAACTTCGCGGACCGCGCCGCCGAGTTGCCCCCCAGCGCCCGCGTCGACGTGGCGTTCCAGTTGGAAGAAGACGCTAATTCAGCCGCGCGCGGGTATCCGGGGTGGGCGGCGATATTGCGCGACGTGCGGCGCCGGAGAGAGTCCGCAGCCTACCCAACCGGAACCTCTACCTGGGTGATAAAGACGCCGGGCTGAAACCGCCGATCGATCTCAGAAGCATCCGCCGTTTCGAGGAACAAGGTCAGAGCCTCGGTCAAATTGGAGCGAGCCTCTTCGACTGTGTCGCCTTGGCTGGCTACGTCAAACTCCGGGCAACTGGCGACGTAGCCGTTCCCCTCGCGTTCGATGACGGCGGTGAAGCGGCGAAGCGTGGACATGCCTCGATTGTACCGCCGCCGAACTGCCCCCCGGCGCCCGCGTGGACGTGGCATTCCAGTTGGAAGAGGACGCTAATTCCGCCGCGCGGGGATATCCGGGGTGGGCCGCGATCCTGCGCGACGTGCGTCCGGCAATGTAGCGCCATCGGGCGCGCTTCTACCAGGTTTTTTTCACTCTCTCCCTCGGTTCTTCTGCGAGACTCATATCATGGGACGCCGGTGGCTTCCGCTCATCCTTCTCTCCCGCCTGGCCGCGTCCGCGGACGCGCTCCCTTCGCCCGAGCAACTCATCCGCGCGGCCGTCGCCGTAAAAACAGCGCAGCGGGACTGGAAGTACACGTATCGCGAAGACGAACAGTGGTTTTCGATCGACAAGAAAGGGCGGCGCGCGCCGTCCGCGGCGCCGTCCGAGCGCAAGACGTTCGATGTCATCATGCTTGAGGGCGAATCCTACCGTAAGTTGGTTCTCATCGACGGCAAACCGCTGGACGCCAAGACCGAAGAGCAAGTCAATCGGGACCTCGAAAAGGAGCGCGCCGAGCGCCGCCGGCAGCCAAAGAAGCCCACCGTCACCAAGAGGTTTACGATTTCGCCGGTCGAACTCGGACAACTGGAACAGTTCTTCGAGACCAAGGTCGCCGGAGAGGAAACCGTGCTCGGCCGCAAGGCGTGGTGCCTCGAATCGGCCCCGCCGCGTAACTTCCTCCAGCGTAACTTACGCCCGGCCGACAAAGAAGATGTGTCCACGTACGTCACGCGCGTTGTAACCTGGATCGATCGGCGGGAGGGCGTCGAGATCCGGCAGACATCCAACTTCGCGTCCCCGATCGGCGGCATTCAAGCTGGAACGGAGCTTACGGTGGAGTTCTCGAAAATCGGCGAAGCATGGCTGCCCGAGACCATCCGCGCGCGCTTCGACTACAAGACCGGCGTGATGCAGCACACCTATAGAGAACAATACGTCCGCTGCTACGACTACAAGCGATTCACCGTCGATAGCAGCCTGATGCCGACGCCCTGAACGGCGGGGGCCGTGATCCAGCGGTTCGCCAGTCCGCGCACGCCGCGCGCCGACTCGGGAAAAAGCTCAGCGAGGCGGCCGGCTAGCGCCTTGACCGCTGGAAAAGGTCCGTTTGTGGGGCAGCTTGGCAAGCTGCGTGCCGGTTGGCAACCGGCACGCGCGGCGATTGCCAATCGCCGCGCAGGATACCATCCCGCCCCACAGAGATCGCACCTTTCCTTACGGTCGCGATACTAGCTTAGGCGAGAGATTCGCGTCAAACAGAAGCTTCAACGCGTTAGCCGCTTCCGGCCCGTGTGCGAGGCGTAGGCATAGACGGCCGGGAAATCCGCCTTCTCCAGGTATGGATAATCGGCCAGAATCTCATCCTCCGTCATTCCGGAGGCGAGCATGTCAAGCACATCCCAAACCGTTACGCGCAACCCACGGATGCAGGGCTGCCCCGAACGCTGGCCCGGCGTCGGCGCCCCTTCGTGGAGCGAGCCTCCGGCTTGCCATGCCGCCATTCCTGGCGGCATCCTCTCGGCCGGCGGATGCCCGCAAGAAAGCGGGCATGGCAGGCCGGAGGCCCACTCCACGGCGGCGAACCAGGGGGCAGCTCACCATCAC
>CAIRXZ010000334.1 GCA_903882645.1 uncultured Acidobacteriia bacterium
CACCGGCGTGTCGGCCGGGTAGAAACGCTTCAACTGAGCGAACAGAGGCGGATAGTCCACGCCCATGGTGTAGAAGACCATCGTGCTTCCGGCGGCCATGAGTTTCTCGTTGGTATCCACTCGGCCCGGCCAATCCGCCGCCGTCAGAATGACCCCGCTCGTGTCATAGCCGTAAGGAGGGCTCATCTTCAACGCCGCGCTGGCCGCCTGGAAGGAGCCGACTCCAGGCACGATCTCGCTGGGCACGCCGGCCGGCAGCATCTCCAGGAAGAGCGTCATCCCATACATCATGGGGTCGCCACCCTCGAGACACGCTACTACCTTGCCGGCTGCCACGGCGGCGCGGATCTTCTCAATCAACTGCCGGCGGGTCCTGTCCAGACTCTCCGCCCGCGCCCGCTGATCCGCATCCTTCAGCGCCTTCGGATCGACGCCGTAGTACCGCCTGAAATCGGATGGCCATTGCCAGACCTCCTTTCCTTTCGCCAGCTCCGCCCAGTCCCTTTCGATGGTGCCCTCTTCGGCCATCAGGACGTCGGCGCGAGCGATCACTTTCTGCGCCCGAAGGGTGATCAGGTCCGGCGCTGTGCCCATCCCGACGATGTAGAACTTTCCCGTTGCGGGGGCGGGGGCCTGAGCGGCGAGGATTACGCCGGTAACAACCAACACCAAACCGCTAATTCGTTTCGCAAGCGATGATCTCGAAATCATCATCAGAACACCTCTTAACCTGTTGAAATTGTTGACTATGACGTGCCTGAACGTGTACTTATCTATGTGTACCTATTCCAGATCCCTCCCAACCCACAAGGCCATCCTGATAGACTTTGACTTGGGAGAAGGGGAACCCATGTTCCAGGAGGGTCCGTCCGGCCGCGCGGCCGGCGGCGCAAATATCTCCGGACGATCGCCCGCTTTCATAGAGAATGATCGTGCGGTCTTTCGGCAAGGTATTCCACCGCCGGTCGATCTCGTCCGCGGGGAGACTGATCGCTCCGGGAATTCGACCCACGGCATAGTCGCTGGCGGGCCGCACGTCCACGAAGAGAAGTGTGGCGTTGCCGGTCAGCAGTCGGCGCAGTTCTTGGGTGTCGATCAGCGTGGGCTGTTTCTTGGCTGCATCGGCTTCGCTGCACGTTGCGCCAGCGGCCGGCAAGCCCGCGAAGATCCCGCCCGGGGCTGCTCCCTGCAAGCCCATGAGGCTTCCGCCCGGAGCCGCTCCCAGCAAACCCGTCGAAGTCTGCCCGGGGTCGGCGCCTGCGTCACGGGTACTGGGGGTAGGCCGGGTGGTTGCAGCGGACTCCTCAAGCGAATTCCTCGTGGCAGCGGGGTTCGCGGCCGGCTTCTTGGGCGCCGCGGCAGCCGGAGTCGGGGCCGGCTCGACATTCCCGGTTATTGCCGCCCCGAGGTTGGCCAGTTGCTCGGCAACAAGCTGTGAGAACTGCGCCGCGGTCAACACACCCTCGATCCTTCTCTGTCCGCTGAAGAAGGTGGGCGTAGCCCGCACGCCCAGCGCCCGGCCGTCTTCCACATCCTGGCGGACGCGTCCCGCCATGGCGCCACTGGTGAGGCACTGGTTGAAGCGCGGCTGGTCCAGGCCCAGTTCGGCGGCGTCGCGTTCCAGTCCCGCGATGCTCAGGTCGTATTGCCGAGCATAAATCTTGTCAACCATTTCCCAGAACTTTCCCTGTTCGCCCGCACATTCGGAAGCCTCCGCGGCTTTCTCCGCGAAAGGATGAATGCGCTCTAGCGGGAATTGCCGGAACACGAAGCGGATCTGGCGGGCGTACTGGGCGCGAACCTCCCGAGCCGCGGCTTCTCCGCGCCCGCAGACGGGGCACTCAAAATCCCCGAATTCGACCACTGTCAAAAGCGCCTGGGGATTGCCCGCATCGTGGCTGCCGGGGGGCGCCAGGCGTTCCACCAAGTTCGCTGTCGTGGCCGGGGGCGCCGCCGGGGCGAGTTGGCTGTGCCGGGCGAGTAGATAGAAGGCCGGAACACCCACCAGCGCCCCCGCGACGCAGACGGCGAAGAGGCCCTGCACCCGGGCGAGTTGCGTGGCCGGTTCGGGCTCCGGCCCGGCGCGAACCAGGTTCACGATGGCGAGCGCGAGAAGCGCGGTCATCGCCGCGCCGGAGGTCACGCACCACGCGCAGTATGCGTGGATCACGAAGCCTTGCAGGTATTCGAGATAAAGCGAGAAGAGGAACCCGAAGCCGGCCATGCCCAGGAAGGCATACCGCGCCAATCTCGCGAGGGACGCGGAAAACAGGGCTTCCGCGATGATGACGATCGCCAGCAGCGTGTACCCGAGCACGCCGAACACCGGCATGGACACGCCCCACAGCGTGGAGTAAGCGCTAGCGCGCACCGCCTCGCAGCCGGTCCCGATGCAGACCATGGGGCGCGATGGGGAGGTGTAGGTATAGAGCAGGTATAGCGAGGCGAACAATCCGAGCAGGCTCAAAGCCAGCGCGAGCAATTTGCGCATACGCAGCCATTATACTGTGTGCAAGATACACCTATCCAAGACACGGCGCCGTGCTGGCCCTCACCCGAAGCGGTGTAGCCAATACCCGAACTACTACTATGCCAGACCGGCGTTCCCGAGCAGAGTTTTCAACTCCGCCCGCTCCTCGGCGGTCAGATCGTCGCCAGGTCCACGTACGGGGCCGCCCGCCAGACCAACAATGTCCATGGCGGCTTTCAGAACACCGACGTAGATGTGGCCGGCGGTATAGCCGGGCAGAACCCAGGGGTCGCTACCGCGGCGCCGCGCACAGATTCCGGCGAATTCGTAGAGCGGGCCGATCTTCGCCATAATATCGCGGACCCGAAGGAAATCGCAGGCGTCGGCAGCTTCCAGCAGGGCCAGCGACAGCTCAGGCGCGAAGTTGGCCGTCATGGAGACGAAGCCGGGACAGCCGAGGGCCGCCGTGTACACGAATTGCAGGTCCCCGAGGCCGCACAGCACGGTCATCTTCGCCGGGTCGATCGCATCCCTCATCGTCTTGTAGAGATTGACATCGCTGATGTTCTCTTTGTCGGCGATGAGGTTCGGGTGTTCCGCGCATCTGGCCATCAGATGGGGCGGCATCCAGAGTTTTGAGACAGCGGAATTGTTGTAGATTACGATGCCGATCCTCAGGGCGTCCGCCAAGCGCAGGAAGTGCCGAACCAGGCCCTCGCCGCTCGGCACGTGATAGTAGGGGAGTACGACCTGAACGCCGTCGGCTCCGGCATTCTCGGCCGCGCGCGCGCTCGATCGTGCAATCGGTCCCCGCCGCCGCCGCTCCAGCCACAACGGGCAGTTTGCCCAATGCCGCATACTTTTTGAGCGTCGCTGTATTAGCCACCGCGGGCGGGCGGTTGGGGTTTGGGCTTAGTGTTTGCGGCGGCTTCGCTTTTTCGGGCGGAATCGGCCAGGGCCCTGC
>CAIRXZ010000335.1 GCA_903882645.1 uncultured Acidobacteriia bacterium
CTGCCGGCTTCGGCGGCGCGGGTGGAGGAGCAGGCGGCGGAGGCGGTGGAGGCGGTGGTGGCGGTGGCGGGCGCGGGGGTCGAGGCGGAGGCGGCGGAGGACGCGGCGGCGCGGGACGTGGCGGGCCTTTCAACGGCCAGTTCGCCAGCTTCGGCAACCGGCGGCGCAACCCGAATCCCCCCCTCACCGGATCGGTGTCCCTTACCGTGGCGAACTCGGCGTTGAACGCCGCGCCGTTCTCGCTCAACGGGCAGGCCTCGCAGAAGCCTTACTCCGCGAACAACCGGCTGGTCGGAAACATCGGCGGTCCCTTAGTCATTCCCAAGATTGTGAACTGGCCGCGCGCGCAGTTCATGGTCTCGGTCTCCACATCGCTCATCCGCGGCGGCGCGAACATGCTAGGCTCCGTCCCCACGCCCGCCGAGATCGGCGGCGATTTCTCGCAAGTCTCCAACATCATCTACGAGCCGGCCGCCGGCGCCAACCCGTTCTGCACTTCGTCGACTCCCACGCCTTTTCCGGGCAATAAGATCCCCGCGGTGTGCTTCAGCTCGGCCTCCGCGGGGCTGTTGCACTACTTTCCGAGTCCCCTTTACCCGGGAATCGTTCAGAACTACCGGTTTGTCATTACGAATCCCAGCAACAACCACACCGTTGGAATTCGGTTCAATGCGCCGCTCAACAACAAGGACCGGCTGAATTTCAACGTACAGACCTCGAACGGAAGCGCAAGCTCCCACCAGCTTTTCGGTTTTCTCGATACCAGCACGACCTCCGGCCTTAGCTCATCGGCCGGCTGGAGCCACAGCTTCGCGCCGCGCTTCAACAACAGCGCGACCGTTTCGCTGAGCCGCAGCATTAGCAAGAGTTCCCCGTACTTCGCGTACCGGGACGACATCGCGGCCGAGCTGGGCATTGCCGGGGTTTCGCAGGATCCCCTCAATTACGGACCGCCCACTCTGTCGTTCACCAACTTCTCGAGCCTGAGCGACGGCACGCCGAGTCTGAACCGCAACCAGACGCTGACCTTCTCCGACTCCGTCACTTATGTGGTCAGGCGCAAACACAACTTTACGTTCGGCTACACCTTCAACCGGCTGCAGCAGAACAGCGAAAACTTCCAGAACGCGCGCGGGTCGTTCAGCTTCAGCGGTCTGCTGACCAGTGAGCTCGATGCCGCGGGGCAGCCTGTGAAAGACACAGGATACGACTTCGCCGACTTCCTGCTGGGGCTGCCGCAGACTGCCTCCGTGCGCTTCAGCGCTTCGAACAACTACTTCCGGAGCTGGTCCACCAGCGCGTACGCCAATGACGATTTCCGCGTCAGCGCCGGATTGACCATCAACATGGGCCTGCGTTACGAGTACTTCGCGCCGTACACCGAATTGCGCGGCCACCTGGCGAATCTGGACGTAAGCCCCGGATTCACGGCGGTTTCCGTGGTGACGTCCGGACAAAACGGGCCGTTTTCGGGGAATCTTCCGAGCAGCATCGTGCGTCCGCAGCCGAGGGATTTCTCGCCGCGCCTGGGCCTTGCGTGGCGGCCCTCGCAGAAAAGGGGCATCGTCATTCGGACCGGCTACAGCATTTTCTACAGCGGTTCTTCCTACGCCCAAATCGCCGGCCAACTGGGGGCGCAGCCGCCTTTCGCCACCACGGCCTCGTTCACCAACGCCACGGCGGCGCCGTTCAACCTTCAGAACGCTTTCTCGGCCGCGCCGTCCAGCACCCTCACCAACACCTATGCGATCGATCCCAATTTCCGGATCGCTTACGCGCAGACTTGGAATTTCAGCATCCAGAACACGCTGCGGGGCGGCTTCGTGATCGATACGGAGTACATCGGAACCAAGGGCACGCACCTAGGAGTTCTGGAGAATCCGAATCGCTCCACTGGCGCGGTTTCGACGCAGCAGTTGCAGATCGCCAACGCCACTAACTTCACTTATCAGACGGATGGCGCGAACTCGATCTTCAACGCCGCTCAGGTGCGCGTCACGCGATTTCTTTCGCGCAGCGTTTCGGCCAGCGTGCTGTACACGTTTTCGAAGTCCATCGACGATGCGTCGACCTTTAGCGGAACCGGCGGCACGACCGTCCAGTTTCTGAATAACTGGCATTTGGAACGCGGCCTTTCCAGCTTCGCTCAGCCGCACAACCTGTCGGCCACGATGCAGTTCTCGTCTCCAGTGGGTATTCGGGGCTTTCTGCGGGGCGGCGGCTGGAGGGCGACTCTGCTCAAGAGCTGGAACCTGCGGACGACGTTCACCGCGACCAGCGGCACGCCATTGACGGCTTACGTCTCCGGCAACCTCTCGAATACCGCCGGACTGGCCGGCTCCGGAAACCTGCGGGCCGAGGCGACCGGACTTCCCGTCGCGGGGACCGGCGGCGCCTACTTCAATACTCTTGCGTTCACCACGCCGCCGGCGGGCCAGTTCGGTGACGCCGGCCGGAACACGATCCCGGGGCTGGTTCAGACCTCGCTGAACGCCCAATTGAACCGTTCTTTCCGGTTCGGCGAGAGCCGGCGCAACCTGGCCTTCAACATCACTGCCAACAACGTACTCAACCACGTGACCATCACGAGCATCGGAACCACGGTGAACGCGGCCAACTATGGGCTGCCCACCGCCGCGTCCGCCGTTCGCAGCGTCACGCTCAATATGCGTTTCACCTTCTGAGGCCTATGCGGATCAACCTGATTCCGACGGTATCCACGGCGCTGCTGCTGATCTCGGCCGCCGCCCAGCAGCCTTCCGCCCCGCGTCCCCTGGCGCAGGCGCCCGCATCCGGCGGGGCGACTTTCAAAGCCAACGCCAACCTCGTCATCGTCGACGTCACGGCGAAGGACAAGGCCGGCAATGTGGTGGAAGGCCTGAAGGCGGGTGACTTCACCGTGCTCGAGGACGGCAAGCCGCAAAAGGTCTCGATCTTCGAGTTTCAACGCATCGCCACCGAGCCGGAGCCTCCCGAGACGCTGAAACTGGACGACCAGCTCAAGATGCCGGAAGCGCCCAAGACAACCATCACGTCGGCCGCCCCCGGCCAAATCCAGTTTCACGACAAGCGGCTCATGGTCTTCTTCTTCGACTTCTCGTCGATGCAGATTCCGGACCAGTTGCGCGCACAGGACGCCGCGCTCGAATACTTGAACAAGCGCATCACCAAGGACGACATGGTGGCGGTTCTCTTCTACGCGAGCGCGGTTCAAGTACTCACCGACTTCACCGGCGACCGGGACATGCTCATTCACATCGTCAAGAGCCTGCCCATCGGCGAAGCCAGCGAACTGGCCGCTTTGGCGGACACCGGCGACGATACCGGCGAGGACACCCAGGCGGCCTTCGTCGCCGATGAAACCGAATTCAACATTTTCAACACGGATCAAAAGCTGGCCGCCATCGAGCAGGCCGCCAAGATGTTGAAGGACTTTCCCGAAAAGAAAGCGCTGGTTTACTTTTCCGGCGGCGTCAGCCGCACGGGCCTCGACAACGAGGCGCAACTGCAAGCTTCCATCAACGCCGCCACCAAGGCGAATCTCGCGGTCTACGCCCTCGACGTACGGGGCCTGATGGCGGCGCCTCCGGGCGGCGACGCGAGCCACGCGGGATCGCGAGGCGCGGGTATCTTCAACGGGTCGGTTTATAACTCCCAGCGGGCGAGCACGCTCGCCTCGCAGGACACGCTCTATAACCTGGCGTCGGAGACCGGCGGCAAGTCTTTCTTCGACACCAACGATATCGCGCTTGGGATCGCAAAAACTCAAGAAGCTATGAGCAGTTACTATCTGCTGGGTTACTACAGCTCGAACTTCGCCATGGACGGCAAGTACCGGAAGATTACCGTGAGGCTGAACAACCCGAAGCTCGCCGCCAAACTGGAGCACCGCGAGGGCTACTACGCCGACAAGGTCTGGGGAAAACTGAACGCGCAGGATAAAGAGCAGGCCCTGAAGGAAGCGCTGTCGGCGGGAGATCCCGTGACCGATCTGCCTCTCGCCCTTCAGGTGGATTACTTCCGCATTTCTCCCACGGCGTATTTCGTGCCGGTTTCGATCCGGGTACCCGGTTCCGTGATCGCGCTGGCGGCGAAGGGCGGCGCCAGCACGACCCAGTTCGACTTCGCCGGCCAGATTCAGGATGAGCGCCAGGCCGTGGTCGGCAATGTGCGCGACAACATCCCCATCAAGCTCGACGGGAACAACGCCGCGGCCGCGGCGAGAAAGAACTACCAGTATGACGCGGGCTTCACCCTCGAGCCTGGCAAGTACCGCATGAAGTTCGTCGTGCGCGAGAACATCACCGGCAAGATGGGGACCTTCGAGACGCGTTTTACCGTGCCGGACCTAAGTGCGGACACCTCCGGGTTGAAGCTCAGCACGATCGTCTGGAGCAGCCAGCGCGAGGCTATAACAGCGGCGGTCGGAACGGCCGAAAGACTCTCCCAGAGAGCCATCCGGGCGAATCCCCTGATCCTTGGCAATGAGAAGGTGATTCCCAACATCACGCACGTTTTCCGGCGCAGCCAGAACCTGTACGTCAACTTCGACGTGTACGACGCTTTGCCCGATCCCGCCAACGCCAAGGCCCGCCGCGTGAAGGTCGCCATGAGCATGTTCAACAAGGATAACGTGAAGACCTTCGAGGTAGGTCCGATCGACGCCACGCAGCTCGCCTCCAGCCGGCCGGAAGCCGTGCCTGTTCAGTTTCAGATCCCGCTGAAGGACATCGCGCGCGGAGAGTACTTCTGCCAGATCGACGTGGTCGACGAGGTCGGCCGCAAGTTCGCATTCCCCCGCGCGAAGCTGGTGGTGGAGTAGAGACGGGCCGCTCCGCAACGCGCCGGTTCATTCCTCGTCCAGAAGTTCGCGGACCCGCCGCGCCGTGATCGCTGGAAAGCCATTCGGCGCATCGAACACCGGAAACCCGTTGAGCTTCCCGATCCCGAGTTGGTAACGGCTTCCCCGGCGGATCAGCTCCGAAGCCGCCTGGCCCATGGAGAGCCGGTTGGCGCGGGCGTATGCCTGGACCGCTTCCATCGCATCGTCGTCGAGAGACAGGGTGGTCCGCATAGTGAAATGATGTCGGAATCCGAGCGATTATGTCAATCGAGAGGAAATGATGCGCCCGCTTCCATGCCAGTCCGTCTGGTTTCGTTCCCCGCCGGTGCGTTATAGTAAGCGCCAGCGATGTTTGCGAGCGTGGATATCGGCGGAACCATCACCTCTTGCGCGGTGGCCAGCGGCGCCGGGCAGATGCTGGCCGAGCGGACCATTCCCACCCTGTCGCACGAGGGTCCGGACGCCGTCCTGAGCCGGATCGCGGCGACGATCAACGAGCTGGCGGCCGGCCAGGGTCAGAAGCTGGCGGCCTTCGGCGTGGGCGTGCCCGGCCTCGCGGATTTCCACCGCGGCCGTACCCTGTTTCTTCCCAACCTGCCCACCGGGTGGCGCGACTACCCGGTGGCCGACCGGTTATCGGCGGCCGTGGGCTGCCCGGTTTTCCTGCTCAACGACGCGCGCATGGCCGCCCTCGGCGAACTGTGGTACGGGCAGGGCCGCGGCGTGAAAACCATGGTCGTCTTCACCGTGGGCACCGGGATCGGCGGCGGAGTGGTGATCGACCGGAAACTGCGGCTCGGCCCGCTGGGAGCGGCCGGCGAAATCGGCCACCAGACTATCCTGCCGGACGGCCCGCTGTGCGGCTGCGGAAACCGGGGCTGCCTGGAGACCCTTGCCGGCGGACCGGCCCTCATGGGAGCGGGCATCCGCCTGATGAAGAGCGGTCACGCCCCGCGCCTGTACGACATGGTGGAGGGGAGCGCCGACCGGGTGACCCCGCGCCTCATGGCTCAGGCGGCCGCGGCAGGGGACTCGTCCGTTCGCGAGGAACTGGTACGCGCCGCGCGCCTGCTGGGAATCGGCGTCTCCAACGTCATCACGGTGCTCTACCCGGAGCTGGTCGTCTTGGGCGGCGACGTCGCCAGCGCCGTCGGTCCGCTGCTGATCGACGCCGTGAGACGGGAGGTGCGCGAGCGCGTCCGGCTGTTTCCCGTCGACAAAGTGCGCATCGAGAGTTCGGCCCTCGAGGAGAAGGCCGCCCTGTGGGGCGGCGTGGCCCTGGCCATCGCCCGCGTCAAACAGGCGTCCGGACAACCCGCCGCGGAAGCGATATAGAAGCCGTCTAAAACCAAAAGCCGCGAGCGCAGCGAGCATCCAAAAGCTGATAGCTGATGGCTGAAAGCTGACAGCTTCTTCCCCCTACACGTGCCTGGCCTTGCCTTCGCCTTTCACGCGGTCCATGTACTTCATCGTCCTGAGGTCGAGGCGGATTGCGTCGCCGTTCTTGATGAACTGGGGAACCATGATCTCGACGCCGTTGGCGAGCTTGGCCGGTTTGAGCGTGTTGTCCTGCTGCTGATGCGCCGGCGGGGCGGTTTCCGCAATCGATACCTCGATCGTGTCCGGGAACAGCACTCCGATGGGATCGCCTTCCACGAACTCCACCGTGACTCGCTTCCCCGCCTCTAGGAAAGCGGCCTGCGGACCGACCACCGCCTTTGCGATCCCGGTCTGCTCGTAGTTCTCCGGATTCATGAACCAGCAGTGGTCGTCGTCGTCGTACAGGAACTCCAGCGGCCGCTTCTCCACGGCGACATCTTCCAGCTTCAGCTCCGACCGGAAGCTGTGCTCCCAGAACGTCCCCGTGCCGGTGTTCTGGAGCCGCACGTGCGTAGCGCCGCCCATCTTGCCCTGCCCGGGGTGATACTCCGCGGCGATCGCCTTGTAGCTCTGTCCCTCATACCTGATCGCCATTCCGGCGCGCAACTGCGATGCAAGGATCATGGCCATCTCCGAACTGTCATGATTGCGGCCCCTCCTTCGGCGGCCTGGGAGGCCTGCGGCGCGGGCTTGGCCGCGCCTTCGCCGGCTGCGGCGGCTCGTACCGGACCTTGGTCCGCTCCACCTTCCAGGTGCGAACCACGTTGGGATGACGCGGTCTGTCCATGCGGTCCTCCCGTGACAACAGTCTACACCCGGCGGCACGCTATCATCAGGTGTCACTCTCGTGAAGAGATACCCATTTCTCGACTGGATGCGCGGGCTGGCCGTGGTCGTCATGATCCAGACCCACACGTTCAACTCGTTCGTGCGGACGGACCTGCGCGGCGGCGGTCCCTACATGCTGTCGCAGCTCGTGGGCGGGATGGCCGCGCCGCTGTTCCTGTTCATGGCGGGAATGACGCTCGCCTTTCAGATGGACAGCCTGGAACGGCGCGAGGCCCGCCGGGCGCGGCGCTGGCTGGCCGCGCTCCGGCGCGCGGCCTATATTCTCGGCATTGCCTACCTGTTTCGCCTGACCGCTTGGGCGGGTGGCTGGCCCAATGGCAGCGCCCAGGAGATTGTCAAGGTGGACATCCTGAACTGCATGGGGCTGGGCATGGCGGCGCTGGCGGTGGCGGCCGTTATCCCATCCAGGCCGCGCGTTCATTTCGCCGCGGCGGCGGGGTTGGCGATCGCGGCGGCGGCGCCTTTGATGGCCAATCTGAATTGGAGTGGCGTGCCGCCGGTGATCCACCAGTATCTTGCCCCAGGCGTGGCCCAGGGTGGAGGACGCTTCGCCTTCTTCCCCTTCGCTTCATATATCGCCTTTGGCCTTTCCACCGGCACGGTGGTGAAACGCACGGGCGCGGAGATCGAGCGCCTGATGCAGTGGTGCGTGCCGGTCGGCTTCACCCTCGTGTTTACCGCGCAATACCTCTCCGGCGTTCCTTACTCGATCTATCCCAGATCCAACTTCTGGACCGATAACCCGGCCCTGATCCTCATCCGCTCCGGCATAATGCTGCTCATTATGGCCGGGGCCTACTTGTGGACCGAGTATTGCGCCGGCGCCCGTTGGAGCTGGATTCAGACCTTGGGGAAAACCTCACTGCTGGTCTATTGGGTTCACGTGATGCTGGTCTACGGGAGTTGGGTGAAACCGATCCAGCGCGCCTTGGACATTCCCTGGACGTCGCTCGCGACGCTCGCGGTGATGGCGGCGATGGCGGCGCTTGCCGCCGCGCGCATGCGTTGGACGGCGTGGCGGGCGCGGAAACGGAGGCCGCCGGCGGCCGAGCCCGCGCCAACCGGCGCGAATTGCCGATAACCGAGGCGTTCGAGGGCGCCTGTCAATTTCCCGCCGGGTTATTGGCGAGCGCCCTCTCGGTTTCCAGGGTGGCCGCGCGCCGCGCCAGTTCGCCTACCGTGGCGCTTTGCAGAATCGCGGCCATGGCCTTCTGCGCTTCGGCCCAGACGAGGTGGGCCGGACACCATGCCTGGCGTTCGCAGGCATGGTCCGAGGTGAGGCAAAGATTGAGCCGGAGGGGACCTTCGATGGCCTCCACCACTTCGAGGATCGACGCGCCGCGGTTGAGGCGGGGAAGCTCGAAACCTCCCGTGTTGCCGCGGTGCGAGACCACCAACCCGGCACGGGTAAGGTTCTGGAGGACTTTCGAGAGGAATTGCTCCGGGCATTCGGCCGCCACCGCCAGTTCCGCGCGGCTAGTGCGGGTTCCTGGGGCCAGACTGGCCAAGTGAATCATGACGCGCACGCCGTAGTCGGCGGCTCTGGTAAGTTGCAAGGGTTTATGGAGTCCTTTTGTCCGGTTCGGCCAACCTGCATTCCGGCTGCCAGATGCAACAGCCTCGATTATTCGGACAATTAGGGTACGAATTGGGGAATTTGTGAATTCTGGCCCACCCAGTTGTGGGGCTTCACGCGCAATCCTCGCCCGGCGAAAATGCCAGTTCGCCGGTCATGATCGTCACTGCCTGGCCGCCCAGAATCGCCCTGTCGCCCTCGAGCCGCACGCGGACCACTCCCCCGCGCGCGGAGGCCTGAAAGGCGGTCATGGCGGTCTTTCCCAAGCGCTCGCCCCAGTACGGCCCCAGAGCGCAGTGCGCGGAACCCGTCACCGGATCCTCATCGACTCCCGCGGCCGGCGCGAAGAACCGCGACACGAAATCGAAACCGGCCATGGACGTCGTGGCCGTGACGATGATGCCGCGCGCCTCCACCTTCCGCAGCGCGGTGAAGTCCGGCGCCATCCCGCGCAGCGTCTCTTCCGAATCGACTTCCAGCAGGTAGTCGAACTGGTTCCGCATCACCGTCCGGGTCCGAACTCCGAGGGCTTCGAGCAGCCCTGGAGGCGCATCCGCGGCGAGCGCGGGCTTGGCGGGAAAATCGAGTTCGATCCAATCGCCGCGGCGATCGGCCAGCAGCAAGCCGCTGCGCGAGTGAAACCGGGCCTGCGCGCCGGCCGGTAAGTGGCCATCCTCCCAGAGCACGTGGGCGCTGGCCACGGTGGCGTGGCCGCAGAGGTCCACTTCCACCGCGGGCGTGAACCAGCGCAGGCGGAAGCCGCCGTTTTCGGGGACCAGAAACGCGGTCTCCGAGAGGTTCATTTCGCGCGCCACGTCGCGCATCCACCGCTCGGGAGCCGCTCTTCCGAGAACGCAAACGGCCGCCGGGTTGCCGGCGAAGGGACGATCGGTAAAAGCGTCGACTTGAACGATGCGAACGGCCATGATCTAGCAGGTTAGCGCACTCGAGACCTTCGCCGGGATCGCGTAGGGTGTGCGACATGAATGTTGGAGCTTTTCGCGGAGGCTGGATTGTTTCGGCAATTCTAGAAGTATATAATACTTCTAGAAAGGAGGCCCATGCCTCAGTCCCTTCCCAATTTGGAAACGCGCAGGACCGAACTGCTCC
>CAIRXZ010000336.1 GCA_903882645.1 uncultured Acidobacteriia bacterium
GACCGGCGTGGGCGGGAACGATTTCGCCCGCCTCCAGCGCCGCCTGGATTCCACCGCGCGCAGCTTTCACCTCACGCTCGAGAAACTCGAGTGCATCGCCGACAGTCAGCCGGACAGTGGGGCGGACCTCCCGGTCTGCCTTCCGGATTGTGTTCAACCCGTTGAACCGGACCTGTCCAAACCGCAACCCCTTCCGAATCAACCGCCTACCCCCGGAATTGGGTTCGTTCCGTCAACTCCTGTGGCAGTCTCTCGCCGGCCTCTTTCGAGCCTCCCCAGGCCCTCGGTCGTCGCGATTTCCACCCCCGGATTGCCCATCTCGGCCCCGAAACCCCCGATCCGCGCCTGAAAAGGCCCTCGGAACGCGGCGCAAATCTCAACCCCGGCCGATCTCACGCCATACCTGCGTCTTGGCGGGCTGGTGTTTCTAAGTCTTGGAGAGCATCCGGCGCGTGGTCCGGCCGGAACCTATGGCCATCGGCTTTGTATCGGGCACGGCTTCAGCGCGGACGATGAGATTCTGTCCGATTCATGGGCATCGGCTTTGTATCGGGGCACGGCTTTAGCCATGCCGCAGTCGCGGACGGCAATAGGGCTTTAGCCCCTGGGCGTGCCAAGACCCGCACCCAAGGCGGCGTCCCGTGCCGGCATCCCCAAGACGTCCACGCACCCACCTCCCGGCACTGGCGCCACGAAACGAAATGGACTTACCATGTGGTCTCCTGCGGGGCCCCGAGGAGGCGGAAAGGAGCGCGTGCGCATGACGATGAAGAGGCCCAATGGGCCGTCGAAGGAGGCGTTGTCGCGGCGCGCCGTCGTGGCCGCCAGCCTGGCGCCGCTGATTGTTCCCCGGCATGTGTTGGGAGGCTCCGGCTATCAGGCTCCCAGCGACACGCTCGCCATCGCCGCCGTGGGCATCGGCGGCATGGGCCGGAATTACCTGGAAGGATGCAAGCAGGAGAAGATCGTCGCCTTGTGCGACCTGGACCACAACTACGCGGCCCCGGTGTTCAGCGCTTACCCGGCCGCGCGCCGCTACCACGACTACCGGGAGATGTTCGATAAGGAATCCCGGAATTTCGATGCCCTGATCATCGCCGTCCCCGACCACATGCACGCGATTCTGTTGATGGCCGCCATCGGCATGAAGAAGCACATCTACTGCGCCAAACCGATCGCGCACTCGATCGGCGAGGTTCGCGCAGTGGGGCAGGCGCTGCTGGCGGCCAAGGGGATCGTCACCAAGGGCAGCATTCAGGATTCGCGCACCGATTATGCGCGGAGCACCACGGAGATTCTGAATACCGGGGTCCTCGGCCCGATCCGCGAGATTCACATCTGGACGTTCCACCCCATCTATCCCTGCTCGCTCGTGCGCCCAACCGAAACGCAGACGCCGCCCGCCGGGATGGATTGGGACATGTGGATCGGCCCGGCGCCGTACCGGCCGTATCATCGGGCCTACCACCCCGGCAACTGGCGCGCCTGGTGGGACTTTGGGACCGCCGACGTCGGCGACATGGGGTGCCACACGTTCCACACGTATTTCGAGGAGCTGCGGCTTCAGGCGCCATCGGTCGTTTACGGATACCGTTCGACGCGCTACGACGACATAAGCAAGGAGACTCCCACGCCGGAGACGGAAGGCTCCGCCAACTTGATTTCGTGGGAGTACGCGGCGCGGGGCGACATGCCTCCGCTTAAGATGTTCTTCCATGACGGCGGCATCAAGCCTCCGCGGCCGGCCGAACTCGACCACAACACCGCCATGCCCAACGAGGGCGTTCTCTTCGTGGGCGACAACGGCAAGTTGATGAGCAGCTACTACGGCGGCAACCCCTTCGCCCCGTTCGGACGGCCTCCCCGCGCAGGCAGCCCGGCGCGCGGCCTGCCTGGCGGTCTGCTGCTGCCCGAAAGCAAGTTTAAGGATTTCAAGCAGCCCCCCAAGACGCTGCCGCGCTGCGAGAGGGCGGACCACTATACCGATTGGACGCGGTCCTGCAAGACGGGCGCGCCCACCGCCCTGCCGATCGAGTTCGCCTGCCAGCTCACGGAACTGGCCTTGCTCGGGACTCTGGCGTTGCGCACCGGAAAGACCGTCGAGTGGGACGCCGCCGCGATGCGGGTGATCCATGACGCAGAGGCGAACCGGTACGTCGCCCCGCCTTACCGCGCCGGATGGAAGCTATAGGGGCGGCCGGCCGCCTGGAACTAAACTGAGTTCTCTCGAACGAAGGAGAATCGCAATGGCAACGTGGTTGAAACGCGGCGCGAGCGCCGTTGTGTTCGTGCTGGCGGCCGCGCAGGCTTCCCCCGCCGCGCCGCGAGAAGTGCAGCTCTTCGACAGCGGGTGGCGGTTTCATTTGGGGGACATTCCGCAGGGGCAGTCGCCCGCCCTTGCCGATAAGAGTTGGCGGCAGGTGGACCTGCCGCACGACTGGTCCATCGAAGGGCCTTACAGCCAGAAAGACGCGAGCGGAACCGGCTTCCTGCCGGGCGGGATCGCGTGGTATCGGAAGACGTTCGATCTCCCGCCGGCCGTGCGCGGGCGCAAAGTCTCAGTCCGGTTCGATGGCGTATATCGCGACAGCACCGTCTGGATTAACGGGACGCGCCTTGGCTCCAGGCCGTATGGGTATTCCACTTTCGAGTACGATCTGACGCCCCACCTCCACTACGGCGCGCAGCCGAACGTCCTGGCCGTGCGCGTGGACCACAGCGTACTCGCCGATTCGCGGTTTTATCCCGGGTCGGGGATCTATCGCCATGTCTGGCTCAACGTGACCGGGCCCGTCCATATCGCGCCCTGGGGCGCTTACGTTACAACGCCGATCGCCGGCCAGGCCGAGGCGCTGGTGTCCGTGGAGACGCGGCTGATGAACGAAACGCCGGCTGAAGCCGTGGCAACGGTGGTCACGTCCATCCTCAACGAGAGGGATGAAGAGGTCGGCGCGGCGAAAGAGGAAGAACCGGTCGCGGCCGGCAAGGACCGGACCTTCGCCCAACAAGTCGCAGTTCCCCGCCCCAGCCTCTGGTCGCCCGAACAGCCTCATTTGTACTCGGCCGTAAGCCGGGTCTATCTGGCCGGCAAGGTGGTCGACGAGCAGCGGACGCCGTTCGGCATCCGCGGTTTCTATTTCAGTCCGGACAAGGGGCTTGTCCTCAACGGGCGGCCTATCAAGATGAAGGGGGTGTGCATTCATCATGACCTCGGCGCGTTGGGGGCGGCCTTCTTCGAGGAGGCGCTGGAACGGCGGCTCAGGAGCTTCAAAGAGATCGGAGTGAACGCCATTCGCTGCTCGCACAACCCGATGGCGCCGGAGTTCTACGACCTCTGCGACCGCCTGGGATTCCTCGTGATGGACGAAGCCTTCGACGAGTGGATCGGCGGCAAGCGCAAGTGGGCGGAAGGCCGGAACAACGGGGCGGTGGCGCGCCGCGGCTACAACGAGGTATTCGAAGAGTGGGGCGTCCGCGACGCCCAGGACATGGTGCTGCGGGATCGCAACCATCCCTCGATCGTCATGTGGAGCATCGGAAACGAAATCGACTACCCCACCGACCCTTTCGTCCACGCGGGTGGCAGAGTGGACAGCTCGATTCCGCCGGATGCCGGCGTCAAGCCGAAGGATCTCTCCGCCGACCTCATGCCGCCTATCGAACGCCAGTTGATCGCGGCCGTGAAGCGATTCGACGCGACGCGTCCCGTCACCATGGCCCTGGCCGACATCAATACCTCCAACGCCACCGGCGTGGCGAACATGCTGGACGTGGTTGGATACAACTACCTCGAGCAGTACTACGAGCGGGACCACAAGGCGTATCCGACCCGGGTAATCTATGGGAGCGAGAACAACCGCGGCCTGGATCAGTGGCGGCAGGTTGCCAATAACGACTACGTCGGGGGCCAATTCCTGTGGACCGGCATGGACTATCTGGGCGAAGCGGGCCGGTACCCTTCGCACGGGTCCTCGGCGGGCCTGCTCGATCTCCAGGGATTCCGGAAGACGGACGCCCGTTTCCGCCAGGCCCTCTGGAGCGACAAACCCATGGTTTATGCCGCCGCCTGGGGCGCGGGCGCCGACGAGTCGCGCATGGCCCAGTGGCCCAGGAACTTAGGCCGCACTTCGCTGGTGGAGCGCTGGGGCTGGACCGGCGACCCGCGAAAGAACATCCCCGTCGAGATATACACAAACTGCGACTCCGTGGAGTTACTGCTGAATGGCCGATCCCTCGGTGAAAAACAAATCGCCGACCGCCTCCTGCCGGCGCTTGTTTGGGCGGTTCCGAATGAAGCCGGGACCGTGGAAGCCGTGGGGAAGATAGCCGGGGCGACCGCCGCACGCTTCCAATTGAGGACCATCGGCCAACCCGAAACGATCGAGCTGAGCCCGGACTTGAAGGCTCTCAAGAACGCCGGACGGCAGGTATCCACCATTGAGGTGCGGGTGGTGGACCGGAATGGCAACCCGATACCGGAGGCCGCCCAGACGGTCGCTTTCGAGGTAACGGGCGCCGGACGGCTCATCGGAGTGGGCAACGCAGACCTTACCGATGGCAATCCCGTGACTGCGAGCCAAGTGAAGTTGTACCAAGGCAGGGCGGTGGCGGTGGTGCGCTCAGCGGCCGGGTCCGGCAAGATCACCGTCCGCGCCACGTCGCCCGGCTTGACGGCGGGAGAGGCCGTGCTCACGGCGGAGCCTTGAACGATCATGCGGGGCGGGCCGGCTGCGCGGCCGCGTCGGCTGCGAACGCGAAATCCCATGTCCCGTTGAGCGAGATCACCTGCGACGTCTGCGCGCAAGCCGCCGCGAGCATCGCCAACGGCAGGAGCCATCTCGCGCGCCGCGCGGCGCGCCGCCAAAATGTAAGGCGTGCGGCCCGTCTTGCCGCTCATGCGCGTGGTTGGTTGGGATTCCGGAATTCAGCCTAATTCAGCATCCTGCCCTGCCGCAGATAGGCGGGCGTATCCAGGTCGTCCAGGTCGATCGGCGTTTCCATCTCGGCCGCCGGAGCGTCCTCCGGCTCCGGTTCCAGGATGGGGGCCGGTTCCGGCGCCGGGTCGCGGGCGGGTTCCGGCGCCGGGGCGTACATCCACGCCGGCAGCGCGGCCTGCGCCTCCTCGCGGCGTTCCGCCGTGGGCGCGCCCTCGGGCGGCGCGCCCGTGACGATCACCGTGATTTTCACCGAGTCCTCCATCGATTCGTCCAGGACCACGCCGAAGTTTAGCTCCACGTCCTCGGACTCGGCGGCCTGGCGGACGATGGTGCAGGCTTCATTCACTTCGTGGAAGCCCAGCCGGCTCGATCCGGTGATGTTGATGAGAATCCTGCGGGCGCCGGCGATGCGCATGTCCTCGATCAACGGGCAATCCATGGCCTGCCGCGCCGCTTCGACGGCCGCGTTCTCGCCCTTCGCCACGGCGGTTCCCATCATCGCGTAGCCCGTCCCCGCCATGACCGCCCTGATATCGGCGAAATCGCGGTCGATTATGCCGGTCGTGTTGATGATGTCGCTGGTGCCCTGCACGGCCTGCCGCAACAGATCGTCGGCCGCCTTGAACGCGTCGAAGAAGCTGGCCCCGCGCGGCGCCAGCGCCAGCAGCCGCTCATTGGGAATCGTGATGACGGCGTCCACGCACGACGCGAGGCCGCGCAATCCCTCTTCGGCCATCTTCATGCGCCGCGGCCCCTCGAAGGCGAAGGGCTTGGCCACCACCGCTACCGTCAGGGCGTCCAGTTCCTTGGCGAGCGACGCGACCACCCCGGCAGCGCCGGTCCCCGTGCCGCCGCCCAATCCCGCCGAGACGAATACCATATCGGCGCCTTGCAGCAGCTCGACGATCTCGTCCGTGCTCTCGAGCGCGGCCTGGCGGCCCGTTTCGGAGTTCGAACCAGTGCCCAGGCCCTTGGTGATCTTGGCGCCGAGCTGCAGCTTGTGCGGCGCCTGACATGCCGAAAGCGCTTGCAGGTCGGTGTCCATGGCGTAGAACTCGACGCCCGCGACTCCCGCGCCAACCAGCCGCGACACCGCGTTGCATCCGCCGCCGCCGACCCCGATCACCTTGATCCGCGCGCCGCCGCGCTCCTCATCCTCCATCTCGTATTTCAGACTGTCCATGTCCGGCTCCCGACCTCCGCTCTGTGACTCGCGAGCAGCCCTACGCTACCGCTTCCTGACGGCCGGCGAGCAATCGCCGTAGGGGTCGGGCATGCCCGACCCCTACCTGGCAACCGGGACATCCCGGGACAGAGCCGCCACCGTAATCGCGGGCGAAGCCCCCGCCCCCGCATCACTTCAAGATCCTGCTCAGCCAGCCGCCGGCCTCGCGCTCCTGCTCGGCGTGAGCCTTCAGCCTCGCCGAGTACATCGCCAGCCCCGCCGCCACGCACCACTCCTGGTCGTTCAGCTCCTCGGGCCAATCCTGAATCCCAACCGCCAGGCCGTAGCGCACCTGGCACTGGAGAACGCGGTCGGCGACGTCGCAAAGGTCGGGGAGCTTGGCCCCGCCCCCGGTCAGAAAGACGCCGCCCAGCAACGCGCGGTCCATCCCCACGCGCGCCAGCTCGGAGCGCACATAAGCGAAGAGATCCTCGCCGCGCGCCTCCAGCACCTGGTTGATGAGCGTGCGGGTGGTGTCGCGCCGCTCGCGGTTTTCCTCCGTGGGCAGTTCCACCCGGACGTTCGGCGGGCAGGCGCTGGCCAGCGCGCCGCCGAATTCCATCTTGACCACCTCGGCCTCGTCGAAGCTCAGACGCAGCGGCTTCGCCAGGTCGGCCGTGAAATGATCGCCGCAGATCGGCGCCGTGGAAGCCAGGCGCAGGGCGTCGCCGTCGAACGCCGCGATGCCCGTGGAATGCGCCCCGATGTCCACCAGCGCGATGCCCTGCCGTCTCTCGTCCGGTTTCACCGCCGCGTAGCACGCCGCGACGGCCTCGAACACCGTTTCTTCCACCACAAGGTGCGCCTGGTTGACCGCTCCGACAAGCAGGTCGTGCTCCCGCTCCGAGGCCGTAATCAGGTGGGCATTGGCCTCCAGCGTCGCGGCCATCATCCCGCGGGGATCGCGGTAGCCCGCGTGGCCGTCCACCACGAAATCCTGCGGGAACAGTTGCAGCAGCATGCGGTCGTTCTGCCACTGGACGCGGGAGGCGTGGTCCAGCGCGCGATTCACGTCGCGCTGAACGACCTCGCGCAGATAGCCAAGCTCCACCGCGCCGCGCGTGTTCCCGCCGCGCACGTCCGGTCCTCCGATCCCGGCCGTCACGGCGCCGACCGATACCCCGGCCGCGGCTTCGGCTTCCCGTAGCGCCGCCCCGATCGAATCCGCAACCGCCTTCTGATCGGCGATCCTGGCCTTGACCCACCCTTGCGACTCGACGGAGGCGTGCCCCAGAAAACGGATCCGGTTTTTCTTCAGAGCGCAAATCACCAGCCGCGTACTGCGGCTGCCCGCGTCGAGTCCCGCCGCGATGATCGGTTGTTCCGCCATGGGTTCCTATTTCCTGGCCGTGATGCGCGGGCGTACGCCCGGGTCTTCAGCGTCGTCCAGACGCAAGTCGAACGTTCCGGCGTCCGGCGACCGCTCCCGGATCTCCGGGTAGTGATCCACGAAATTCCGGTAGCGCGTGGCGAAGTTCGTATCGCCCATGATCAGCTCGACCGCGCGGTTGTCCACGCGCGCCACCACGCGGATGTTGTTTGGGTCCGCGATATCGACTTCCGAAATGTCGTTCGCCAGGTAGCCCATGTCCCGCTCGAACTGCAGAAACGCGCCCACGCTCTCGCGCCGTTGGGCCTCCGTGGCGTCCTCGCGCAGGCCGTCGATCACGGGGAAGGCAAACCTGGCCGGGACGCCCTTCGGGCCGGCCGGGTCGAGCAGAACGCCCTCGGCATCCACGAGCCTGACGCCCGATCGAAAGGAGACGAACGCCACCGGCTTGCGCTCGCGAATGCGCACCAGCAGCCGGTCCGGCCACACGCGCGAGACCGAAGCGTCTCCCACCCAATCGATGGCCAGCAGGCGCCGCCGGCGTTCCGCCAGCGGAACGGCAAACACGCTCCGGCCGAAGTCCCCGGCGAAAACCTTCAGCACGCTCGAACGTTGCGCATAATACAGCCCTTGAATCGTCAGCGCGTCCTTGTCGCCGGCCGAAAGAGTGAATCGCTGGTCCGTCAAGACGTAAGCGCGCACCTCGAAAGCCGCCATCGCCGCGGACCCGCAGGCCAGCCCCGCCGCCATCAGCCCCAACCACAGCCGCCAGCGAAAGCCGCCCGGCTTCTTCGTGTCGCGCGCCACCTAGCCTCCAACCCCTTGCCGCAGCCTCTCCAGCACCCGTTCGCCCGCCTGCCAGACGCTGCCCGCGCCCAGCGTGAGGACCAGGTCCCCGTCTCCGGCCGCGCCGAGCAATGCATCCACTCCGCGCTCCATCGTGCCCACATACTCCGCGCCGCGATGGCCTCGCCGCCGCATCCGCTCCACCAGCGCCTCCGCCGAAACGCCCTCGATGGGCTTTTCCGAAGCGGCGTAGATATCCATGACGAACACGCTGTCGGCCTGGTGAAACGCGCCCGCGAAGTCGTCCATCAGGTGCAGTGTGCGCGTGTACCGGTGCGGCTGGAAGAGCGCGTGAATCCGCCGGAAGCCGCACAGCCGCGCGCCATCCAGCGTGGCGCGGATCTCCGTCGGATGGTGTCCGTAATCGTCGACCACCGTGACGCCGCGCTCCCGGCCGCGCACTTGAAACCGCCGGTCCACCCCGCTGAACGCCGCCAAAGCCTCGCGAATGGCGTCCGGATGCACCTCCAGCTCCAGGGCGGTGGCCACCGCGGCGGTTGCGTTCAACACGTTGTGACGCCCCGGAATGCGCAGGTGGAAGCGGCCCAGGTCCGCGTCTCCGCGCCGCACCTTGAAGTAGCTGGCGAAAGGTCCGCACACGATCTCGGAGGCCTCCATGGAGGCCTGCGCCGTGGTTCCGTACGTGATGGTCCGCCGCCCGACGGCGGGCAGGATGGCCTGCACGTTGGCGTCGTCCAGGCACAGGATCGCCGCGCCGTAGAAAGGAACCTTGTTGACAAACTCGAGAAAGGCCGCGCGCGTGGCCTCGATCGAGGGGTAATGGTCCACGTGCTCCCGGTCGATGTTGGTGACCACCGCGATGATGGGCGCGAGCTTCAGAAACGAGCCGTCGCTTTCGTCCGACTCCACTACCAGGAATTCGCTGCGCCCCACCCGCGCGTTGGAGCCGCCCATGGTCGCGGCTTTCCCGCCCACTACCACGGTGGGGTCCAGCCCGGCGTGGTTCAGGATGGCGGCGATCATGGATGTCGTGGTGGTCTTGCCATGGCTGCCGGCCACCGCGATGCCGTATTTCAGGCGCATCAGCTCGGCCAGCAGCTCGCCGCGCGGGATGACCGGGATCTGCAGCCGGCGCGCTTCCCGCACCTCGGGATTCTGTTCATTCACCGCCGAGCTCATCACCAGGGCGCCCGCGCCGGCCACGCAGGCGGCGTCGTGGCCCTCCTGGATCCGCGCGCCCATGGCGGCCAGGCGGTCGGTGGTGGCCGAGAGCTTCAGGTCCGACCCGGTGATCTGGTAGCCGAGGTTGAGCAGCACCTCGGCGATTCCGCTCATGCCGATCCCGCCGATCCCGGTGAAGTGCACGCGCTGGGGACGAAAAAACATTTCCTTATCGTATTGTTCCGGCTTACGGCCCGCCTGTCAATGAAAATCCGCGGCCCGCTTCCTCCAGAACGTCCGCCGCCCGCCGGGCCGCGCCGGGCCTGGCGAACCGCCGGGCCGCCGCGCCCATGCGCGCCAGCGCCTCCGGCGCGCCGGCCAGCTCGGAGACCGCCGCGAACAAAGTCTCGCCGGTCGTCTCCGCGTCCCGGACCAGCCTGGCCGCCCCGCCGCGCTCCATGGCCTCCGCGTTGCGCGTTTGGTGGTCGTCCGCGGCGAAGGGGAACGGGACCAGAATGGAGGGCTTGCCGGCCGCCGCCAGCTCCGATACCGCCCCGGCGCCCGACCGGCACACCACCAGGCCGGCCCGGGCGAACGCCGCGGGCATGTCTTGAATGAAGGGCACGACCTCGCCTTCGACTCCCGATTGCGCGAACTCCTCGCGCAGCCGCTCGAACTCCGCCGCGCCGGTCTGGTGCACGATGCGCACCGGCGCGCCGGACCCGCGGAACAGCGGCCAGCTCTGCCTCGCCGCGCGATTCAGCGTGCGCGACCCTTGGCTGCCGCCCGTGATCAAAACCGCGAACGCCGCGCCGGCGGGCGGCTCCGGGATGCGGAAAAACTCCTCGCGCACCGGCAGTCCAATGAGTTCGGTCTTGCCTTTCGGAAAGTACCTCTCCGTCTCGGGAAACGAGACGAGCGCGCGGGAAACGAAGCGCCCGATCACGCGGTTGGTGAAGCCGGGGACGGCGTTCGGCTCCATCACCACGACCGGAACGCCCCGCGCCAGCGCGGCCATGACCGGCGGCCCCGCCGCGTAGCCGCCCATGCTGAAAACCGCGGAAACGCCCCGTACCAGCGCGCCGCAGGCGGCCGTGGCGAACGGCAGACGGCGCAAAGTGGCCGCCCGCTGCCGCAATCCCACCCGATTCAGGCCGCCAATCTCGATCAACTTCAGATCGAACCCTTCGGCGGGCACAAGCCTGGCTTCGATCCCTTTCGCGGTCCCCACAAAGAAGACCTCGTGCCCGCGTTGCCGCAGCTCGCGCGCAACCGCCAGGGCCGGGATCACGTGGCCTCCCGTCCCTCCGCCCGCCATGAGGAAATTCTTAGGCAACCTCGCCCGCCTTGCGTGGGGCAGGTTGGAAACCTGCGAGCCGATTGTCAATCGGCGCGCGCGGCGGTTGGCAACCGCCGCGCAGCTTGCCAAGCTGCCCCACAATGCTACCCCGCATGTTCCGCCACATTCATGAGGATTCCAAGCAGCGCCAGCGTGCTCAGCAACGAGCTGCCCCCGTAGCTGATCATGGGTAGCGGGATGCCCTTGGTCGGCAACAGCCCCAACACCACGCTCATGTTGATCAGCGCCTGCACCACCACCACTACCGTCGCGCCCAGCGCCAGGTAACGTCCGAAATCGTCGTTCATCCGGAAGGCGGCGCGCAGGCCGCGCCAGAAAAGCACGGCGAACCCGGCCAGCAGTCCCACGGATCCGAACAGGCCCAGTTCCTCTCCCACCACCGCGTAGATGAAATCCGTGTGGGCTTCGGGCACGTAGAACTTCTGGCGGCCGTTCATCAGGCCCAGACCGGTCGGCCCGCCCGCGCCCAAGGCGATCTTCGACTGCTTCGCCTGGTAGTTCGTGTCGCGCGTGGCCAGAGACTTCTCCATGTGCGACTGCAAGTAGGCCTTGACCCGGCCGTGCAGCGACAAGAGCGAATCGATCTTCTCGACGTGGGTGAATTCGGGGTCGGCGAACCGCACCACGCGCGCCAGCCGGTACGGCTCGATGCAAATGAACACCAGCACGCCCGCCAGGGCCACCGTCGCCGCCATCACGCAGTAGCGCCATTCCAGGCCCGCCACAAAGAAGACCGCGGCCGCGGCCGCCCCCAGCACCACGGCGGTCCCCAGGTCCGCTACCACCACTCCGAAAATGACGAACCCGGCAGCCAGCGCCGCCGGCGCCAGCGTGTAGCGCTTGTCGTTGATGGCGCGCGCGCGCCACGAAACGAAGAACGCCAGGAAGATCACCAGCGCCGGCTTCGCCAGCTCGGAAGGCTGCACGCCGATAGACCCGCCCAGGCGCAGCCACCGGTGGTGCGCCGGGTCCGCGAAGTAAACGATCAGCAGCAGCAGCAGTACGACGCCGATCGCCCCGAACGCCACCGGGCGTTTTTGAAACTTGCGGAATGGGGTCTTTTTCAACGTCATCATGACGAGCGCCGAGACCGCCGCCCAGCCCAACTGGCGCGACACGAAATGCCAGCTCGAGTGGAACCGCGGGTCCATCTCGGCGCTGATGGAGGAGGCGCTGAAGAGCATCAGCAGCCCAAACGACGCCATCGCCACCACCGCGCCGAAAAGGATCCAGTCGGTTTTGAATCGTTGGGACATGAAATCAGCTTTCAGCCATCAGCCAAAAACACCAAGCCCCGCGGGGGCGCAAGAGAGTAGCCCAGGGCGTAAGCCCTGGGAACCAATCCGGAAACAAGCCAGCCCCGTAGGGGCGTAAGAAAAGACCTTGCGCGAAAGATCTTCAAATGGTTGGGCCATGTCGATTACCTTCGTCCGTCGGCTCCGTTGCCGATGGCTTTCTTTCCAGCCTCCCGGCGATTTCCTTAAACGCCTCCCCTCGATGTTCGAAGCTCCGGAACTGGTCGAAGCTGGCGCAGGCCGGGGCCAGCAGAACGGTGTCGCCCGGGCCGCCGTGTTCCCAGGCGTACGCCACGGCCGCCTCCAGGGTCCCCGCGTGAACCACGGGGACCGCGCCCTCCAACGCGTCCGCTATCTTCCCGGCCGCGGCGCCGATCAGCAGCGCCGCGTGCGCCTTGGCGCCGAGCAACGAGCGCAGCGCCGAGTAATCCAGTCCCTTGTCCTTGCCTCCGAGGATCACCCACAGCCCGCCGGCGAAAGCGCTCAGGGCCTTGAGCGTGGCATCCACGCTGGTGGCTTTCGAATCGTTGTAGAAGTCCATGCCGCCCGCGTTCCGCACAAACTCCAGCCGATGCTCGACGGCCTGGAACGTCCGCACGGCCGCGGCGATGGTTTCGTGCGTCACGCCGGCCCGGGCCGCCGCAATGGACGCCGCCAGCACGTTCTCCACGTTATGCCGGCCTCGTAGGGGGATCTCTCCCGCTTCCATCAGAAACTTTCCATCCAGCATCAGCTTCTCGCCGCACGGGCTGGCCCCCGGCGACACATGGCGCGAGCCGCTGAACCACTGGACAAAGCCGGCCGTGCGCCCCGCATAGCCGGCGCAGACCGGGTCGTCGGCGTTGAGCACGGCGTAGTCGCCCTCGCGCTGGGTGTCGAACAGCCGGCCCTTGGCGGCCGCGTAGTTCTCGAATGTGTGGTGCCGGTCGAGATGGTTCTGCGTAACGTTCAGCGCCAGGCCGATGTGCGCGCGGAACTCCGAAATCGTCTCCAATTGGAAGCTCGACAGTTCCAGCACGTTCCACCCGCCGTCGCGCGAGGCGTCCACCATCGCGGTAACGGGCGTGCCGATGTTGCCGCCCACTTGTACCGCGAGGCCGGCCGCTCCGAGGATGTGACCGGTCAGGCTGGTGGTGGTGGTCTTGCCGTTCGAGCCGGTGATCCCGATGGTCCGCCCCTTGAGGAACGGCGCCGCCAGCTCCACCTCGCCCATCACCCGCGCTCCGCGCCGGCGCGCCTCCTCAAGCGGCGCAAGGTCCGCCGGAACGTCCGGCGAGAGCACGATCGCGTCGCATCCCTCGAACACCTCCGGCGTCTGCCGCGCGAAAGGAATATGCAGCCGCTCCAGCAGCTCCTTGGCGCCGGGCAGTTCATCGAGCGGCTTCAGGTCCGTGGCCCGAACCACCGCGCCCTCGCGCGCCAGCAGCTCCGCCGACGCCCTGCCGGACATCTTCATACCCACTACCAGCGCATTGGCTCCGCGCAGCGTCATCTCAGTTTCAGCGTAGTCAGCGCGAACAACGCCAGCACCAGGCCGGCGATCCAGAAACGCGCGATGACCTTCGATTCCGCCCATCCCAACTGCTCGAAATGATGGTGAATGGGCGCCATTTTGAAAATCCGCTTCCCGTGCCGCAGCTTGTAACTGCCCACCTGCAGGATCACCGACATCGCCTCGATGATGAAAACCCCGCCGATGAACAGCAGCAGCACTTCCTGCTTGATGAGCACCGCCACCACCGCCATGGCGCCGCCCAGCCCGAGCGACCCCACGTCGCCCATGAAGATTTCCGCCGGATGCGCGTTATACCAAAGGAAGCCCAGGCTCGCCCCGGTCATCGAGCCGCAAAAAATCGTCAGCTCCGAGGTGTGCGGGTTGCGCGCCAGTTGCAGGTAGTCGGCCAGGCCCACATGGCCGCCGGCGTAGGCCAGAATGGTGAGCGCGCCCGCGGCGATCACCATCAGGCCGATCGCCAGGCCGTCCAGACCGTCCGTCAGGTTCACCGCGTTCGAAGTAAACACCAGAACCAGCGCCACAAAGATGCAGAACGGCGTCACGCCCAACAGATAAGTCCAGGGATGCGCCATGAGCGATTCGATCAGCAGCGTCGGCTTGAACTGCTTGAAGAACGGAAAGTTCATGGCCGTCGAAAAAACGCCGCGGGCGCGCAGCGCGAGCAGGGTGGCGGCGAATACGAATCCCATCGCGAACTGGTAGGCCAGCTTGCGCCGGGCCGTCAGACCCAGGTTGCGCCGGCTGGCGACCTTGGCGTAGTCGTCCAGGAAACCGATCCAGCCGAAGCCCACGAGCGCGGCCACCGCGATCCACACGTACGGATAGCGCAGGTCCGACCACAGCAGGGTGGGGACCACGATGGAGATGACGATGAGCACTCCGCCCATGGTGGGCGTGCCGGCCTTCTTGCGGTGCGTCTCGGGGCCTTCCTCGCGGATGTACTGGCCGATCTGAAACTCGCGCAGCTTGCGGATCAGCCACGGCCCCAGCGCGATGCACAGGAACAACGCCGTGAGGCTGGCCATCGCCGTCCGGAACGTGACGTAGCGGAAGACGTTGAACGCCTTGATATACCGGAAGAGCTGGTCGTAAAGAAGAAAGTAGAGCATGGGAAGAAACAGCTTTCAGCTTTCAGCCGTCAGCTTTCAGCTTTAAGAAACCTTTCCAGAGCGCGCTCGATGCGTACTCCTCGGCTGCCCTTGAATAATACGGCGTCGCCGGGGCGCGCCGACTCGCGAACACAATCGCCGGCCGCGGCTGGTTCGTCGAAGAATCGCGCCTCAATTCCCGCAACCTTGGCCGCCTCCACCATGGCGCGCGCATGGCCGCGCACCCCGATCAGCGTATCGATCCCGGCTCTGGCCGCGTAACGCCCCACGCGCCGGTGCAGCTCGCCGGCGGCCTGTCCAAGCTCCAACATCTCGCCCATCACCGCGATGCGCCTGGCGGCGGGCGTCTCCCGCAGCACGTCGATCATGGATTCCGCCGCTTCGGGGTTCGAATTGTAGCAGTCGTTCCAGATGACGATCCCGCCGCGCTCCATCCGTTCGCCGCGCATCTTGCCGGCCGCGAAGGACCGCACCGCCTCGCGCAGCCGCTCCGGCGCGATCCCGAACTCGCGCGCCACGGCGAGCGCGGCCAGCACGTTCATGACTCCGTGGCGCCCCGCCACGCCCGTTTCGAAGTCCACCCCCAGCGCGCGAAACCGCGCAGTGAAGCGGGCCTCCCGGCCCGCCTTCTTATCTTCAAAAACCAGGCCTTCCGCGCGCACCTCCGCCCGTTCCGAAAACCCGAACGTCACCGTCCGTCCCGCGTGCGCTTCCCTGAACCGCAGCACGCGCGCGTCGTCGGCATTGAGCGCCGCCACCCCACTGCGCGGCAGGGCCTCGATCAGCTCGCGCTTGGCCGCCGCCACCCCTTCGATGGAATCGAAGAACTCGACGTGCGCATACCCCACGTTGGTCACCACGCCCATGTCCGGCCGCGCCGCCGCCGCCATCTCACGGATTTCTCCCGCGTGGTTCATCCCAATTTCCAGCACGGCCGCGCGGCAATCCCCGGGCAGGCGCAGAATCGATAACGGCACGCCGATGTGGTTGTTCAAGTTGCCAACCGTTTTCCCCACCGGCATCTCCACCGCGAGAAGCTGCGCAATGGCGTCCTTCGTGGTCGTCTTGCCCGCGCTGCCCGTCACCGCCACCACCGTTCCGCCCCACCTTTCGCGCGCCCAGGCCCCCAGGTCGCGGAGAGCGCGCGCCGAATCGCCCACCACCAACTCACGGGGCGCTCCCACGGGCCTCTCGACCACCACGCCCGCCGCGCCCTTCGCCGCCGCCGCGGCCGCGTAATCGTGGCCATCGTGGTTCGGCCCGCGCAGCGCGAAATACAGGTCGCCCGGATTCTGTGTCCGGGTGTCCACGCTCCACCCCGTCACCGGACCCGGCGGAAGCTCCCCAGCGGCCCCCACAACCCGCGCAACCTCCTGTAAATCCAGTGTCATGGCTCGCCGCTCTGGCGATACCCATAACTCCGTAGCACTTCTCTCGCCACCGCGCGGTCGTCGAACGGGATGGTCTTGTCCTTCAGAACCTGGTAGGTTTCGTGGCCCTTTCCGGCCAGGATCACGAGGTCGCCCGGGCGCGCCTCTTTCAACGCGCGCGCGATGGCGGCCGCGCGGTCCGGCTCCACCACGTGCGGCCCGTCTTCTCTGCGAATGCCCACCAGCGCGTCGTTCATGATGGCCAGCGGATCTTCCGACCGCGGGTTGTCGCTGGTCAGCACCACGAAGTCGCTGCCTTCGGCGGCGGCCTGTCCCATCAGCGGGCGCTTGCTCCGGTCGCGGTCCCCGCCGCAGCCGAACACCGTGATCACGCGCTTGGGACCGAGGCCGCGGGCCACCGCGATGGCGTTGCGCAGCGCATCGTCGGTGTGCGCGTAGTCCACCACCACCACGAACGGCTGGCCCTCGTCCACGCGCTCGAACCGGCCCGGCACGGCGCGCATGTCCGCGATGCCGCGCGCGATCGTCTCCGGCGCCACGCCGTAGGAAATCCCCGCGCCGCAGGCCGCCAGGATGTTGTACACGTTGATTCTTCCGATAAGAGGCGACTCCAGCGGGATGCGCAGCTTGCCGTACTGCGCCTCGAACCGCAAACCTTGAAACCCCGTCGAAATGTGCCGCGCGCGAAGATTCGATTCGCCGCCCAGCCCGTACCACAGCGTCCGGGTTCGCGAATCCACCGGGATGCGGCGGGCGTATTCGTCGTCGCGGTTCAGAACCGCGAACCGCGGCGCGTTCTCCGCGCCCGCGCCGGCCCCTTCGAACAGCAACCGCTTGGCCGCGAAGTAAGCTTCCATCGTGCCGTGAAAATCCAGATGGTCGCGCGTGAGGTTGGTGAACACCGCCGTGTGGAAGCGCAGCCCGTACGCCCGCCCGAGAGCCAGCGCGTGCGAGGAAACCTCCATGGTGGCGTGCGTTCCCCCCGCCGCCGCCAGTTCCGCGAAGATCCGCGCCAGGTCGAGCGACTCCGGAGTGGTGTTGACCGCGGGCAGCGCGCGCCCGGCCAGGCGATACTCGATGGTTCCAATCAGCGCCGTCACGCCCCCGGCCGCGCGCAACACCGAATCCAGCAGATAACCCGTGGTGGTCTTTCCGTTGGTGCCCGTGATTCCGGTCAGCCCGATGCGCTCGTCGGGTTTGCCGTAGAAGGTCCGCGATGCCAGCGCGAGCGCCTGCCGCCCATGCTCCACTTGAATCGTGGGGCAGGCCTCCTGGCCTGCCTTCGCAAAGGGCATTTCCGATTCGCTCGCCACCGCCACGGCCCCGCGCGCCAGGGCGTCTTCCGCGAACCGCCGCCCGTCCGTCCGGCTCCCCGGAAACGCGAAGAAGAGAAACCCCTCGGCCACCCGCCGGGAATCGTACTCCAGGCCCTTTACCAGCGCCCCCGCAAGGGCCGGCGGCATGGGCCTTTTCAGCCGCACGTCCTGGAGTAGCTCGGCTAGGGTCATCTCGTGAACACCACGCTGATTCGCTCCCCTTCCCGCAGCGGCGCGCCCGGCGGCGGATCCTGCGCGCTGGCTAGTCCGCTTCCCTCCGTCAGCACGACCAAGCCTTTGGAGAAGGCCTCGCTCAGCACCGCCCGTTGCGTCATGCCGCGGAAATTCGGCGCCTTCGGCCCGGGAGTCGCGGGCTGCGCCGCGCCTGGGGCGTCATCATCGTCCCGATCGTCCAGGATGTTAGCCTGCCGGTAGCCGGAATCCACCGGCGGCGCGTCGGTGACGGCGGCTTTGGCCAGAAACACCTTGGCCGGCTCCTCCGGCAGGTCCTTGGGGACGTCCAGAATCCGCAGCGCTTCGCTCACCACCGCTTTGAACACCGGGGCCGCCGCCTGTCCCCCGAAACCAGCCTCGCCGTGCGTGCCGTTCAACGTCACCACAACTACAACCGCCGGGTTCATCGACGGGGCGAAACCCATGAACGACCCGTTGTAGGTGTGGGTGTAGCACCTCGCGGCATAATCGTAGATCTGCGCCGAACCGGTCTTCCCGCCAACGCTGTACCCCGCCAGGCGCGCCTTGCTTCCGGTGCCGTTCGTGACCACGCCCTCCATCATCCGCCGCATGGTGATCGCCGTCTCCGGCTTCAGGATGCGCGCGGGCTTCCCCGCCGGCGCCGCCTGGCTTCCCTTTTTCAAGATCAGCCTGGGCCTGACCAGCAGCCCGCCGTTGGCGACGGCCGATGCCGCTTGCGCCAGTTGCAGAGTCGTCACGCTGATCTCCTGGCCAAATGAAACCGATGCCAGGGACGTCTTTCCCCACCTCTCGAGTCTTCGGAACCTCCCGGGCGATTCCGCCGGCAGCGGGATTCCCGTCCTTTGGCCGAAGCCGAACCGCCGGACGTACTCGTACATGTTTTCCTGCCCGACTCGCAGTCCGATCTCGATCGCGCCGACGTTGCTCGACTTCCACAGCACCTCCTGCATCTGGAGCCTCCCGTTGCCCAGGTGCGAATCGTGGATGACGCGCCCCGGCAAACGCAGCACGCCGCCGTGACAATCGATCGAACTCTCGGGTTGCAGGTTGGTGGTCTCGAGCGCCGCCGAAAGCGTGATCACCTTGAAGACCGATCCGGGCTCGAAAGGCACCGAGGCCGCGTGGTCCATGCGCGCGGCCGGGTTATCGTCCGGCCCCGGCGGCAGGTTCGGGTCGTAGGTGGGATAGCTGGCCATCGCCAGCACCTCCCCGGTGTTCGGATCCATCGCCACCACGCTGCCGCTGGCCGCCCCGTGGGCTTCCACCGCGGCCGCGATCTCGCGCTCCGCCACGTATTGCAGGCGTTCGTCGATGGTCAGCGTCAGCGGCTCGCCGGGCTTGGCTTCGGCCGCCAGGCGCGAGTCGATCGGGCGCCCCTGGACGTCCTGCAGAACCATGCTCTTGCCGGGCGCGCCGCGCAACTCCCGGTCCAGGGCCTTCTCGATCCCGGCGTTGCCGTTTTCCGCGAAATCCACCGATCCCAGCAGGTGCGCCGCCAGCGTCCCGTTCGGGTAATGGCGCTGCTTCTCTTCCCGTACGTCGATGTACCCCACCGGCTGCCTGGCGGCCAGTTGTTGCTCTTCATCCGTGATGCGGCGCTTCACCGGCAGGTCGCCGCGATGGCGCTCCCGCGCCTGACTCATCCTCGCGCGCAACTCCGCGCGGTCCAGGTGGAATACCCGGCTGAGAAGATCGGAGGCCGCGTCGATGTCCACTTTGAGCGGGTTGATGTAAACGGATTTCCCCGGCACGCTCAGCGCCAGCGGCTGCCCCGTGCGGTCGAAAATGGCGCCGCGCGGCGCTGCGATCTCGCGGGCCGTTTCCTGGCGCGCCTGCGCCATCCTGGCTAACTCCGCGTGACGAACCACCTGCAGCCGAATCAAGCCGCAGAGAATCGCCGCGATCCAGATGAAACCGATCCCGGCGAGCCAGGCAAGACGACGATCCACCATGCTGCGCTACGCGACGAACTCGCGCCCCCCGAAGCGGCTACTGTTTCGCCATCGCCATGGCGCCTTCGCTCCTGGGCTCCAGGTTCACTACCTGGCCGGGCGAAGGAGGCGCCAGGTTCCGGTCCTTGGCTATCTGCTCGAGCTGCCGCGGACCCAGCAGTTCCGCCTCCTGCAACTGCAGCGCGCGGCGCTGGTCCACAAGCCGGCGTTCCTCGTTCTTGATTCCTTCCAGCTTGTACCCCTCGATCCGGTTCGCCATTCTCGGCGCCAGCCCGGCCGCGCACAGCGCCAGCGCCAGGCACGCCGCTCCGATCGCCGACCAGCACCTTCCCCCCGCCCGTGGATCGGACTCCCGCACCAGCCGCGTGTTGTCGATGGCCTTGCTTTGGAAGAACACGTCTTCGAGCGGAAGGGGGCGCAATTGAAAGGGGTCCTGCTTCGCGCGCACAACCTCCGGCTTCGGCGCGGCGGAAACTTGCGGCCCCCCCGGACCGCCGTCCGTCTTTCGGAAGAATGTCGGCAGCGTCGCCATGTCCTTGTGTCCCCTTTCCGCTACTTGTTCTCGCCTACTTCATCTCCAGCGCGCGCAACTTCGCGCTGCGCGACGCCGGGTTCCGGGCGGTTTCCTCCTCGCTTGGCTGGAGCGGGTGTTTGGTCAGCACGACCGCTCGTCCCTCGCGCCCCAGCTCGCGAAACCTCCGCTTGACCTTGCGGTCGTCGATCGACATAAAAGCGATGACCACCATCCGCCCTCCGCTCCCGAGCAGCGTCGGACCGATTTCGAGTAAACGGTCCAGTTCTCCCGGTTCGTCGTTGACGAACATACGCAACGCCATGAAGGTCTTGGTGGCCGGGTGTAAACGTCCCGTCCGGGGCGCGGCCCGCTCCACCACATCCGCCAGATGTAGTGTGCTCCGTATGGGCCGCGCTCGGACGATTGCTCTGGCGATTCTCCGCGCTCTCCTTTCTTCGCCTAACTGGAAGACCAGATCGGCAAGCGCCTTTTCGGCGAGGTGGTTGACTATGTCCGCCGCCGTCGTGCCCATGTTCCGGTCCATGCGCATATCCAGCGGCCCGTCCGTCGACAACGAAAACCCCCGCTCCGGCGACGTAAGCTGATAGCGGCTCACTCCCAGGTCCGCCAGCAGGCCGTCCGCCTTCGCAAATCCCGCTTCCGCCAGCGCCTCGGGCAGCGTGGCGAACGCGCCGTGATGAAATCGAATCCGCTCCGCCCATTCCGCCGTGTTGGCCCGCGCCATCTCGAGCGATTCCGCGTCCCGGTCGTTCGCGATCGCGAGACCCGTGGTCAGCCGCCGCGCGATCATCCCCGTGTGACCGCCCAAACCGGCCGTGGCGTCCAGATAGACGCCCCCGGCGCGGATTTCGAGCAGCCCCAGCGCCTCCTCGGCCATCGCCGGTACATGCATATTCCATCGCCGCAACCAGTGGGGCGGGCCTCCCGGCCTGCCTTCTTCCCCACCTCACTGCAACCCCGCCGACTCCAGCTCCACAACGTCCTCGGGGGCCGTCTGCTGGCCTTCGCGCTTCTGCTCCTCATAGAGCTTGTCGCTCAGCACCTCGACCCGCCGCTTGAAAAAGTAAAGCCGGATCGCCTGGTTCTCGATCCCTAGTTCCCGCCGCATTTCCGCCGGAAACAGCAGCCTGCCCTGTCCATCGAATTCGGCCTCGCCCCCCAGGTCGTTGGCGTTGAACGCCACCCGCCGCATCTTCTTTGGGTCCGCCCGCTGGCTCGCGAAGAATTCTTCGTTCTCCCGCCACACCGAAAGGGGGTATACTTGGCCTATGCGGCGGTCCAGACTGGTGACAAAAAACTTCCCTTCGCCCAGTTCCCCGAAGTACCGCTGGAAATCCGTGGGCATTTTGACACGCCCCTTGTCATCCACCTTGGCGTGGTACATCCCACGCGGAGGTTCCACCGGCTGCGCGCCTTTGATAAGTGCTTCCACTTAAGACCAGACCTGCCCACTTCCGACCACCACTAATAGTGACACAGCCCGCCGCCCTTTTCAAGAGTTTTTTTCAGAACCTACTGATACACTTCAAGTTAGTGAGCCCCAATCAGTTCTACCTTGATTGCGAAACACACAACCTGTAGATATTTGGGCGAACAATAGGCGAAAACCAGAGGATTAGGGAAAAAACCTTAGCAGGCGGATTCAAGAGCCCGTGGGGCAGCCTTTCAGGCTGCGGATGTCGGGCGCAGTGCCGAATTGGTGGGGCAGACCCCCTTGGTCTGCGCGGGTCCCCCTGGACCCGCGCTTCGCTCGAAGAATCAGGCCCCATACAACCACGGCAGGCCGGCGAGGGCGTCGGCCGCGGACCAGGGGGTCCGCCCCACCACTTATACATGTGTTCGCTCGCGGGAGAGATTCGCAACCCTGGTGGGGACAAAAAAAGAGGGGGGCCGAAGCCCCCCTCGAGAGAACCGCTAAACAAGAATCGTCTGTTACTGCATCAGTCCTTCACCCGTCAGAGCAGTCGGACGGAAAGTGGCGCCGGCGCCGCCGCCGGTCACAACATCCGCCAGATAGCCCATCGCGGTGTTGGTGGGCAAGAGGAAACCGCCGTCCGACACGACGTATGCAAAACCGTGCGCATACGAGAAGTTGCAGACGGCGAACATGTAACCCGAAAAGCCTGAATAGGCCGACTGAACAGTCCCTGTGTTCAAGGGATCGGTAACGGAGAAGGCATAAGACATGCCCGCAGTGAGTGTACCGCCGCTAGCCGCGCTAGCCGTCGAAACTGTCGGCGGGTTGTTGGCGGCGCCGGTGGAACTGTAGAAGTACAGAGTGCAGGCGCCGCCCGTGGCTGTGGGCGACACCGTGCCAAACGGATCGGCGCCCGTGTTCGCGATCGAGACGCCCGTATTCCATCCATACTTGGTCGGAATGCTCCCGGAGGCCGCTTGGGTCCCGTAGGTCGTCACGTACGGGAAGAGCAGGACGGTCTGGCAGGGGGTGATATTGAAGAGTTGGCCGCCCGCCGCCGTGGCCGCAAAGTTCGGAATCTGGACAGGCACGGGGGTCACCGACGGGGAAATCGGAGCCGGGCTATCCGGACCTGCGCTGAGCGTTACCGTCGGAATGGCCGTCGCAACCGTCGGAGCAACGCCGGCGGCGTACTTGATGTAGACCGCGAAGGTGTACGCCGTTTTCGCAGTGGCCGCCTGAACTTCCCATACCGCGAGCGCGTTGCCGCTCGAATCCGGGGCGAGAGCGACGATCTGGGGGTCGGCGACGGTGCCAACACCGGCACCCGCACTCACCACGTTTCCTACGCCGCTCGCGGCGGCGAGCGCGGCGCCTTCGGCCGTGGCGGTCGCGGTGGCCTTGTTCAATACGGCGACGTTGGTACCGGAACCCTGAGCCGTGGCCGGTGGTCCGACCGCGTAGCCGCTGGCGTCAGCGACAAAACTCGATACGTTGTACAACGTAACGTACACCGTCGCGACCGTGGTTTTCGGAAGGTTGGCGAATACCGCCTTGAAGCGCGTGCCGCCATCCGCCGCGCCGGGAGTGCCGGCGTTCAAGCCCGAGGCGCCGCTAACGGTACTGAGAGCCGGCAGGATGATGGCGCTCTCAGTAGTGATCGCGCCGCTGTTGTAAGCGGCGGTCACCGGGGCCGCGATTGCTCCTATTGGCCTCGCGGCGTTATTGAATTGCGGCGTGAAGGTCAACAGCGCAATGTTCGGAGGGTTCGTCGCCTGCGCGGCGCCGAGAGTGGTCGGCGGAAGGCACGAGGAGAAAAGCTGCGCCACGGCGGCGTTGCCCGAGGCGTTGGTATAGGTGGTGACGAAACCGGTATTACCTTGGCCGACGACAACCGTCTGACTGCCGCTGAATACCAATTGACTGGCGTTGGGGCCGCTGATCGCCACGCTAGCCGAAATGGAGGCCGAGCCGGGAGTCACGCGGGCATTGACCACGCGGTACCGGCGCAGGACGCCGGCGGTGACCGGCGACACGACCGGCACGCTGTAGAACGTCACCGTGGTGGCGCTGGTCAGGATGCCCTGATAAACGTTGGCCGCGGTGCCGGTCCCGAGGGTGTCCTTCGAAGAGACATAATAAACCGGGGCCGTAGCGGTCGCGAAGCTATAGGTCGGACAACCGGCGATGGGGTTTGAGTTGCCGGCCACCGCAGTCGTGGGCGTTTGCGCGCACACGGTCAAGGCCGCGCCGCTGCCGAAGCCGGCAACAAGCGGACTGGTGGTGCTGTTCGGATCGTCGATCACCAGCGCAATATCCGTGAACGGCAGCTTATTGCCCGTGGTGGCGACAAACTGGCGGCTCGTGATGGGCGCGCTATAGGTGACCGAAACATCCACGGCCGGAACCTGGCTGGCCGGGGCCGCGGGCGCGGCGCCACCCGAGCACTGGAAGTAAACGTCGCCGGTAAGCTCGGTCTTGCCCTCAGCCCGCATCGACGGCGCCGAAGAGGCGAGAACCGAGCAACTGATCGGCGCCGCTTGGGTAACCTGCGCGCTGGCCAGCCCCGCAAACAGGGACAGGACGGCTAACGCAAGAACTACTGTGCGTAAATTCATTTCCATCTCCTTTGAAATTTGAGAAAAATTGAATCGGTCGAAGTTCTCTTCCAACCTGAGCCTCGAAGTACGTCTCAAACCCGTTCAGTCCAACCCAGGGAACTTCTCCGTGTCGGGCGGAGAGCTAAATCCTGCCGGCGGCCCGTTAAGCCGGACGCCGGGCGCTACTGAAGCTGATCTGCGGCACGCTGTTCTTGTCGTTTCCCGTCTCGTGCTCGACAGAGTAGTATTACGTTCTGAAACCGGACGCGCTAAACACATTCATAACCCATTGGCCGCCCGTTGTCAAGCGGAATTCTTCTCCCCCAGCGCCAAACCCGGCGGCATCCGGGCCCGTTTCCATGGACCTCGCTTCCATTGGACCACGCCGCCCGGCGTAAATCAAGCCCTCCCATTCCAGTTGGCCCCGGCGCCGCCCGCACCTTCTTTGATATAGTGAGGCGGGAGTACGCTTATGCGATTCGGGACAATCCCCGCCGTCCGCGCGGCCGCGTTTCTGGTCCTGGCTGGCCTGGCGGCCGCACAGGATGGTCCCATTCGGGACTCCGGCCCCACGGTCGCAAGACCGCGAAACACAACCCCCGGCGCCCCCGCCGAGCCGGATCTGCCACCCATCCCCTCGCGCATGAAGAAGAACGCCGAGGATGCCGGCGGCAGCCTCCCCAGCTTCAAGAGCGACGTGGACCTGGTCACCGTCGATGTCGCCGTTCTGGACAATAAGGGCCACTTTCTTCCCGGCATTCCCGGCGGCAATTTCCGGGTTCTCGAGGACAACGTTCCGCAGCGGATTCAGAAGGTCGAGCTGGGCGAGGCGCCCATGACGGTGGCCCTGCTGATCGAATTCAGCAACCTGTTCCAGCGCTATTGGGGCCCCGCCTGGTATCAGACTCTGCAACTTGCCTGGGGCTTCGCTTCCACCCTGAAGCCTCAAGACTATTGCGCCGTCATCGCTTACGACATGAAGCCGGAAATCCTCACCGATTTCACCACCGACAGGTCGAAGGTGCAGGAAGCCCTGGGCCGGCTGCAGATCGCCTCGTGGTCCGAAGCCAACCTGTACGACGCGCTCATCGACACGACCGGCCGGATGTCGGGCATCGAAGGCCGCAAAGCCATCGTGCTGATCTCGTCGGGAATCGATACGTTCAGCAAGACCACCTTCGACAAAACCCGCAAGGCCCTGCAGGAGAACGGAGTCCCCATCTACGCCGTTGGCCTCATGCAGGCGCTGCGGATCATGGCCGAGGCGCGCATGGACCCCATCACGCGGATGGATTTCCTGCAGGCCGACAACCAGATGCGCACCTTCGCCGCCGAAACCGGCGGCCAGTCCTTCTTTCCGCGGTTCGAAGGGGAGTTCTCGTCCATCTTCCAGGCCGTCCACCAGGCGCTCCGCAGCCAGTACGTGATCAGCTATTCGTCGTCCAACAAAACCCACGACGGCGCCTTCCGCAAGATCAAGATCGATCTGGTGAATCCCGCCACCAACGAGCCGCTGCCCGTGAAGGACGAGAAGGGGAAGCCGATCAAGTACACCGTCGTCGCCAAGGCCGGCTACAAAGCCCCGCGCGCCGTCGAGTAGCCGCCCGGGCATACCCGGTCCCTGGTTCCATGGCCGTGAAGTCCGGCGCCATTGACAATCCGCCCGTTCGCGCTCAAACCCCCGTCGGAGCCGCGACCGTGAGAACGTGTAAAAGAATCCGCGATTCGCAGGCGAAACCGCCTGCGCCACCAAGACAAGTCGCGTGTTTGCGTTGGTGGAGCAGGCGGTTTCGCCTGCTTCGCCCGCTTGCGGGCGTTTCCTTTGCAGCTTCTGAGGGAGCGGTTCCCACCCACGAGCACAACGTCACGCGGTCGAAGACCCGGATAGTGGTAGGGGCCCCGGCATGTTTCGCCCTTCGAGTTTGTACATCGTCAATCCGAGTCCGCGCCTCGTCGCGCCGGGCGCCGCTCTTGCGCTTGCGCGACTCCAAGCCCCGTCAGGGGCGCTGGAAAGTAGCCCAGGGCGTAAGCCCTGTGGAATCGGTCCGAAAATGCGCCAGCCCCGTAGGGGCGTAAGAGCGCGCCTCGCGCCCGCATCCCGGTCGCTTGCGTGAAATGGTTCTTTCGCCCCCGCGGGGATCCCTTCCGCACGCATACCCGCATGGCTTGCGCCGCCGGCCCCGGCGGGCCGCGTGGCAAGCTCGATTTTGCCCGCTTCCACCATTGCCGCCGCTTGTCAAGACCTGAATGTGGCGAGTTTACAAAGCGATAGAAATTCGTTGACAGTGGCGTTACGGCTCTGTTACTCTCGCACAGTCCGGCATGAAACCCGCACCCGTTCCCAACCCCAACATCCTGCTGGTGGACGATAATCGCGACGGCCTGCTTGTGCGCAGGCTGGTGCTCGAGGAGATCGGCTGCCGCGTGGAGGTCGCGCAGACTGGAGAAGAAGGCCTCAAGATCTTTCAGGCCCGCGCCTTCGACTTGGTGGTGACGGATTACCGCATGCCCCGCATGAACGGCGTCGAGTTGATCAAGCGCATTCGCCAGATCGACCCGCGGGCGCGCGTCATCCTTCTATCCGGCTACGTGGAAGCCTTGGGCCTGACCGAGGAGAACACCGGAGCGGATATCGTGCTCGCCAAGACCGCCAATGAAGCGGCCCAGCTCACGCGTTCCATCAAGCGGTTGGTGAATCGCCCGCCCGCGCGGAAACCTCCGTCCACGCAGAAGAACCCTTCGCCGCCGGCGCGCGCGGCGGCGCGTTGAGCCTGACGGATTGAGCGTGCGGCGCCTTCTCCCTTTCGCGGTTGTATGCATGGCTGCCGCCGCCGCGGCGCCGCCCGCCGCGCGGGCCAAGACCGGGGCCGCTCCCGCCGGCCGCCCGCCGGCGGTTCAGGCGTCCTCCGCGGTGCGCGGCTGGATGGCCCGCATGAGCTTGCGCGACGAGATCGCGCAACTGGTTTTCATCCCGTTTCATGGCGCGGCGCCGCACTCGCGCTCGCGCGAGTACCGGGAATTCATGCGCCTCGTCCGCGAGGATAAGGTGGGCGGGCTGGTGCTGGTGAACCAGTCCAACGGGCGCGTGGCGCAGAAGGCCGAGCCGTACGCCCTGGCCGCGTTCCTGAACCGCATGCAACGGCTGGCCAAGGTTCCGCTCCTGGTGGCGGGCGATTTCGAACGCGGAGCTTCCATGCGCGTCGGCGGCACGACGGTTTTTCCGCACGCCATGGCCTTTGGAGCCACCGGCGATCCGGAGTTCTCCCGCTTGGAGGGCGAGATCGCGGCGCGCGAGGCCCGCGCGCTGGGCGTGCAATGGATCTACTACCCCGTCGCGGACGTCAACAACAACCCGGACAACCCCATCATCAATATCCGCTCGTTCGGCGAGGACCCGCGCGACGTGGCCGCCCACGCCGCCGCCTTCATCGCGGGCGCTCACTCCGATAAGAAGAACTTCGCGCTGACCACCGCCAAGCACTTCCCCGGACACGGCGATACGGCGGTGGATACGCATCTGAACCTGGCCACCGTCACGGCGGACCGCGGCCGGCTCGACCGCATCGAGCTGGCGCCGTTTCGCGCGGCGATTGAATCCGGCGTGGACGCCATCATGACGGCCCACATCGCCGTGCCTGCGATTGGGCCGCCGGACCTGCCGGCCACGCTCTCGCCGGCGATCCTCACGGACCTGCTGCGCGACCAGCTCGGCTTCAAAGGCCTGGTAGTGACCGACGCCCTCGATATGGGAGGCATTTCCAATGGCTTCGGCTCGGGCGAGGCCGCCGTGCGCGCGCTCGAAGCCGGCGCCGACGTGCTGCTGATGCCCGCCGATCCCGAGGCGGCCATGAAGGCCGTGGCGGCCGCCGTCGAGAATGGCCGGCTGAGCCGGGACCGCATTCGGCAGAGCGTCGTCAAGATCCTTTCCGCCAAGCAGAAGGTGGGGCTGGACCGCAAACGCGTGGTGGACCTCGAGGCCATCGGCGACATCGTCGATTCCCCGGAGGCCAACCAGACCGCGCGGGAAATCGCCGGCCGCGCCGTGACGCTGGTGCGCAACGGCGCGGGCGCCGTTCCCCTGGCTGCCCCGGACCGCGCGTGTTTCGCCGTCATGCCCGAGGGCCGTTATTCCACCGAAGGGCAGACCTTCGCGCGCGAAGTCCGCAGGCGGCAGCCCAAGGCCCCGCTGGCGGTCCTGGACCCCGGCATGACCCGCCCGGCGCTCGATGGCGAGCTCGCGCGGCTGGCCCCTTGCGATACCTACGTGGTGGCCGCGTTCGCTTCCGTGGGCGCCCCCTCGGCCGCCGGACCTGGCGCCGGCGGGCTCGCCGGAGAGCTGCCGGCGGCGCTGGAAACCCTGATCGCTTCCGGCAAGCCCGTGATCCTCACCGCGCTTGGCAATCCCTACCTGCTGCGCGGTTTCCCGAACGTTACCGCCTATCTGGCGACCTTCAGCAGCGTGCCGCCCTCGGAGACCGCCGCCGTCGAGGCCTTGTTCGGAGAAGCCGCCATTCGCGGCCGCCTGCCGGTCTCGATTCCCGGCTTGGCCAGGTACGGCGAAGGCATTCAGTTGGCCCGACAACCGGTTCGCCCGTGATGTCCCTTCGGGATTTCAAGGGCGAAGCCCTTGCCCCTAATACTTCAACTCAATCCGGATAGCGTGGGACGGCGTCGCGCCGATGTTCTTGAGGGAGTGGACGATCGCCTCCGACCAGGCAGCCGTTCCGGCCTTGCGCGAAGTGACGGTCTTCTGCCCGTCGTCGGTGGTCTGCTCGAGGGTGTAATCGGTGAGGTACACCACCACGCCGTGCCGGTGCCGGTGACGCGCTTCCGACGCTCCCGCGGGGATCGTGTCGTCGATCGCCCGCACGAACTGGTTCTCGAAGATCAGGCGCTGGGTATCGGCGCAGACCTTGAGAGAATCGAGCGGGTCGTCCGCCGCCTGCGGCCGGGCGGCGAACGCGGCGCCCAGGCAGACTGCGATCACAGCCGCGACGCCGAGTAGACGTGGTTTGTTCATGGCAGTCCAAAGTATACACGAACTGCGGCTGAACGAAGAGCGCTCGACGAGATCGGCTCTCCTCTCCGGCGATTTGCTATAATGTGGATTCCCGAAAGGATCCTGCGTCACCGATGAAGGCTGCTATTCACCCCGCTTACAACGAGATCAACGTCACTTGCGCCTGCGGCCACACGTTCAAGACGCGCTCGACGCACAAGGGCGATATCCGCGTGGAAATCTGCTCCTCCTGCCACCCGTTCTTCACGGGCCGGCAGAAACTGATCGACACCGCGGGCCGCGTCGAGCGGTTCGAGAAGAAATACAAGGCCACGCGAGCCGCCAAGAAAGCCCAGCCGGCCGCGTAGCTTGCCCGCGTGGGGTCGGGCCTTTTGGCCCGCGATGACGCCTTTCGGCGTCATCAGCCGGGCGACAGCCCGGTCGATGCCGGAATAAATCCTGATTTATCTGCTATTTGGAGGCGGTGGCCCGCCCGGTCCCCCCGGCGGTCCCTGCAACCGGCGGCGTTCCCGTTCTTTTTCCCGCTCCGCCCGAAACTGCGTGTAGAGGTCGCGCTGATCGGGCCGCAGCATTTCGGCGATCTTCTCCGCCGTGGCCGTCTGGATAGCCTGGTTCTGGGCGTTTTGCTTGGTCCGCAGCTCTCGAACCTCGGCATCCACCTCATCGAAGATGTCATTCAATCGCTTGGCTTGCTGGCCGTCCAGCTTGAGCTTGGTTTGCATCTCGCCCAGGACGTGTTTGCGCCAATCGGCTGGGCCCAGCTTGCGCTGGTTTGTCGGATTGGCCGATGCCGCGCTCACGGTGTAGGCCCGGTGCGCCAGCGCGCCAACCAGCGCGCCGCTCACAAACACCAGCACGAGTGAAAGTACCGCCGAGGTCTTGGTTCTCAGCATCGTCGGGTCACCGGCTTGCATCGGAACGATCTAAAAGCACCGGACCGACGATATCCGGCGTGTCCAGGCTGTTCGCTTCCGACAAAGCCTCTACGTAGGTTTGCGAGTAATAGGACTGGTTGGAGCGGGGGATCGCGAGATACAGTCCCAGCGCCACCGACAGCGCCAGCGCGGCCGTGACAAAAGCGCTGGCCATCCGTCGGAAGGAGAAGGTGAAGCTTCGACGGGACTCGATCCTTGCCCACAGGTTCGGCATGAAGTTCACGCCGGGTTCGGGCGTAGGGCAATCGCGAAACGCCTGAAACAAGGCATCCAGTCTCTCCTCTTCGCTGCCACGCATTGCGTCCATATATCCTCTGCTATCCGGCGCTGCCCGGCTCTTTGCCTTTCCCTGCCGCCCCGTAGGCCTTCAGAACCCGTTGCCTGGCCCTGAACAAGCGGACCTTAAGAGCATTTTCGTTGACCTTGTAGACCTTTTCAAGTTCTTTCAAGGACAAGCCGTCGACTTCCTTGAGCATGAGCAGAATCCGATCCGCCTCCGAGACCGCCCCGAGCAGCGCATCCACGGATTCCCGGATCTTCTTGTGGTACTGCTCATTTCGTTCCACCTTGCCGCCCGCCACGGCATCGGCCATCACCACCTGCTGCTCCGACAGATCCGACATCCGGTACTCCATCCGGCGCCGCTGCTTGCGCAGATAGTCGTAAGCCGCGTTCACCGTCAGGCGGTACAGCCACGGCTCAAAAACCTCCGGGGTCCTAAGCTGGTCGAGCGAAAAGTACAGCCGCAAGAACACTTCCTGCGCGACGTCCTCGACATCCTCCGGACGGGCGATGGTGCGGGCGATGGCGCCCATAACTCGCTTCCGATAAGCCAGTACGACTTCGTTAAATGCCGCGCTATCACCATCTTGCGCGCGCTTTATCAGCCCGAAATCTACCAGCATGCCGTCTCAAATACGCCGGCGCCCGTAGACTTCTTTCCCGCATGGAAAGGCGTAGCGGCGAACAAACAGGTTACAAAGCTTTGCCGGAAAAGGCAAAGCAGCGCGCGGGTTGCGCGGCCTGGAGCAATGGCCCTAAAGAGCCATGCCGGAACCCGCGCCTGGGAGGTGGAAGGGAGCATCGGACCCGAATCAGGCTCTCGATATCATGCCCAGCAGGGCGTTAATCAAAACCGCCGCCATACCCACCGGAATCGCGATCTTCCAGCCGATGTTCATGAGCTGGTCGTAGCGGAAGCGCGGAAACGTGCCTCGGAACCAGATCTGGACGTAAATGAGGCAGGAAACCTTGAAAAGGAACCAGAAAAGACCGGCCACCGCGCCGTTGACCGCGGGAACCAAAAAAACCGCGCCCAGGATCGCCAGGGTGACGGCCAAAAATACCAGCACTTTCTGTTGCAGCGGGTCCTTGAGCTTCCTCACCAATGTCAGCGTGAGCAGGCCGGAGCCGCCCAGCAGGACCGCCGGAAACCCATAATTCAGCGGAACGGCCAGCCAGCTCACGCCGGGGAAAGGCCGCAGCCATCCGCCCAGGAAGAGCGTAACTGCAACCGCGGCCACCACGAACACGTTGGCGTATTCGGCCAGGAAGTAGAGCGCAAAGCGGAAACCGCTGTACTCCGTGTGGAAGCCGGCCACCAGCTCGGATTCCGCCTCCGGCATGTCGAACGGCGCGCGGTTGGTCTCGGCCGTGGCCGCGATGATGTACACCGCGAACGGCACGATCATGAACCCGTAGTTCGCGAACACGCCCCAAACGCCGTGCTCCAACTGGGCTTTGACGATGCCCTGCATGCTGAGCGTGCCCGCCGCCATCACCCCCGAAAGCAGCGCGAACGCCAGCGCCACCTCGTAGCTCACAAGCTGGGCCGCGCTGCGCAGCGCGCCCAGCAGCGAGTAGTGGCTGTTCGAGGACCACCCGCCCAGAATGATCCCCAGTATCCCCACCGACGACATCGACGAGACCACCAGCAGGCCCACGTTGACGTCCGCCACGGCGATGTTCCGCGCGAACGGCAGAACCGAAAACGCCGTGAGCGCGGCGCACGTGGAGACGCACGGGGCGAACCAGAAAATGGCCTTGTCCGAATCCGAGGGGATGATGTCTTCCTTGATCAACAGCTTCACGGCGTCGGCGATCGGCTGGAGGAACCCGTGCGGACCCACGCGCATCGGCCCCAGGCGGACCTGGAAATCCGCCAGCACCTTGCGCTCCACCAGCGAGAGGTAGCCGGCCACCAGGGGAACCGCCGCGATGAGCGCCAGCGTAATCAGGACCGGCGCAAACAAGGGATGGGATATGATCGCGTGCATAGTTCCTTCAGGACCTATCTAGACATCCATTCAGGCAGAGATCCGAACAAATCGGATTTACCGCCGAGACGCGGAGACGCCGAGTCTTGAACAGGGATACGTCTCCGCGTCCCCGGCTTGCTCCGCGCTCGAACCCGGGAAGAAGGGAAACGGGATGTGTTCGGAGTGGTTGTTCTGCAAACCCCGATGGATCGCGGAGGAAGCCGAGGGCGCAGAGTTCCGGATCTGGCCTTTCTCTGCGTCTCTGCGTCTCGGCGGTGAACATAGGGCTCCCTTACCGCAGCAACGATCCCTGCGCCAGCTTCAGAAACGGCTCCGGGTAGATGCCGATGACCAGCGTCAGAACGCCGCTCACCCCCAGCGCCAGCCGCAGCCCGAAGCTCGATGCCAGCGGGGATTCCTCCGCCTCCGGGCGCGTAAACATGCTTCGCACAATCTTGAAGTAGTAGTAGATCGCCACCGCCACGTACAGCGTGGCCACCACCGCCAGCGCGTAGTGCCCGGTCTGGATCAGGGCCAGGAAAATGTAGTACTTCCCCAGGAAGCCGGCGGTGGGTGGAATGCCCGCCAGCGACAGCAGGAAGATCAGCATCAGTACCGCGTAGCCGGGGCTTTTGCGCATCAGGCCGGCGAAATCGTCGAGGTCCTCGCCGATGATGTTCTTCCGCCGCAGGGCCGCCACCACCAGAAAGGCGCCGAGGGTCATGAACGTATAGACCATGATGTAGACCAGGATGCCGTTGATCCCGGTGCGGTTGCCGGCCACCAGGCCGAGCAGCATGTAGCCAGCGTGGGAAATCGAGCTGTAGGCCAGCAGGCGCTTGATATTCGTCTGGTTGATGGCCGCCAGATTGCCGATCGTCAGGGTCGCTACCGCGACTACCGCCAGCATCGGCTCCCAGGCCTGGCGCGCGGGGGCCAAAGGGCCATAGTAGAAGAGGCGCAGCAGGAATGCGATGGACGCGGCCTTGGAGGCCACCGCCAGGTAGGCCGTGACGGTGACCGGCGCGCCTTCGTAAGCGTCCGGCGCCCACATGTGGAAGGGCACGGCCGCGATCTTGAACAGCAGGCCTACCGCGGTCGTGGCCAGCGCCAGAAAAACCACCGGGTCCCACGCCGGTCGCGCCTCGATCGCCATGGTGATCTCCGCCAGCTTGGTCGAACCCGCGATGCCGTACATCACCGAGAATCCGTACACGAGGAAGCCCGATGAGAACGCGCCCAGCAGCAGGTATTTCATCGCGGCCTCGTTGGAACGCTTGTCGCTCCGCAGGAAACCGACCATCACGTAGAAGCACAGCGCCATCAGCTCCAGCCCGATGAACAGCGTGATCAGGTCCGTCCCCGTGGCCAGAAAATACATGCCGCACTGCGCGAACAGGATCAGGCCGTAGTATTCGCCGTGATGCTCGCCGGCGGTCTCCAGGTACTTGTAGGACGCCACCGCCACCAGAATCGCCGCCGCCACGAAGATCCAGTTGAAGAAGATGCCGAATCCGTCCACCGTCACCGAGCCGCCGAATCCGCTGATTTCCGCCACGCCGTTGACCGCCAGCCAAGCCTGCTGCTGGTAGAGGCCGTACCCCGTGAAGACTTCGGCCAGGGCCACGAAGATCAACAGCCACTTGCGCTGCCGCGGATCGGGGAAGATCAGGAAGTCGAACAGCAGAACGGCGCACCCGAACAGCGCCAGCATCACCGCCGGGATGATCGAGAAATGATCCAGGGATGTGTAGTACTGGCTGAACGGGCTCACTGGCCGCCTCCCGCTTGTGGCCCTGCCAGTGGGGCGGACCCCCCTGGTCCCGCAAGCGCCAGGGCCGGCTCACGGGCCAGTGGGGCAGCCATGCCGCCTCCCGTGGAGTGGGCCTCCAGGCCTGCCATGCCGGCTTTCGTGCCGGCATCTCTTCGGATTTCGGCCGAGCCGCCCTCGTTCCGTCCCGCGTAGTACTCCGGCCTGACCCGTTGCACGATCTCAGCCACCGGCCTGCGCAACACGTCGAAATACGGCTTCGGATATACGCCGATCCAGACCGCCCACGCGATCAGCGGCACGAAAATCGCGATCTCGCGCAGACTCATGTCCGGGATCGCCAGGTTCTTCGCGTTGGTCACCTGCCCCAGCACGGTCCGCTGGTACAGCCACAGCAGATACGCGGCGCCCAGAATCACCCCGCTCACCGCGAACGCCGCCCAAATCCGGTTCGCCTCGAACGCCCCTTGCAGAATCGTGAACTCGCCCACAAACCCGTTCAACAGCGGCAGCCCGGCGGAGCTCAGCATGGCGATGGCGAAGACCGTGGCGAACTTCGGCATGACGTGCGCCAGCCCGCCGTATTCGGAGATTTCGCGCGTGTGGCGCCGCTCGTAGACCACGCCCACGATCAGGAAGAGCATCCCGGTCGAGATGCCGTGGTTGATTTGCTGGATCACGCTGCCCGCGATCCCGTTCGGGTTCATCGCGAAAATGCCCAGCGTGCAGAAGCCCAGATGGCTCACCGACGAGTAAGCCACCAGCTTCTTCCAATCCTGCTGCATCAGGCTGACCAGCGCGCCGTAGACGATGCCCACGATCGAAAGCGCCGCCAGGATCTCCACGATCGTCTTGTCCATGGACGCCTTGGGCAGCAGCGGCAGCGAGAACCGCAGGAATCCGTAAGTCCCCATCTTCAGCAAAACGGCCGCCAGGATCACCGAGCCGGCCGTGGGCGCCTCCACGTGCGCATCCGGCAGCCAGGTGTGGAAGGGGAACATCGGCACCTTGATGGCGAAGCCCAGGAAGAACGCCCAGAACACCCACTGCTGCACGCCCAGCGGCATGGAGACCCGCATCAGGTCCGAAATCTCGAACGTGTAGAAGCCGAATTGCTGGAAGTGCTGGAAGTAGAGCGTCAGGATGCCGAGCAGCATCAACACCGAACCGGCCAGCGTATACAGGAAGAACTTGATGGCCGCGTACAGCTTCCTCGGCCCGCCCCACACTCCGATAATGAAGTACATGGGGACCAGCACCAGCTCCCAGAAAACGTAGAACAGGAAGAAATCGAGCGCCAGGAACACCCCGATCATTCCCGTCTGCAACAGCAGGAACATGGCGTAGTATTCCTTCACCCGGTCCTGAATCGAGTTCCAGGAAGAGAGGATGGCGAGGAAGCCCATGAGCGTGGTGAGCATCACCAGCAACAGGCTGATGCCGTCCAACCCCAGGTGGTAGTGCGCCCCCAGCGAGGGAATCCAATCGGCCTTCTCCTCGAATTGGAAGCCGGGAACGTCCGTGCGGAAACGCTGAACCAGCGGCAGGGAAACCAGGAAACCGGCCAGTCCCGCCAGGTTCGCCCAAATCCGGATCAGCCACTTGCTCTTCGCGGGAAGCAAGAGCAGGACCGCGAGGCCGGCCAGCGGCGTCAGTAGAACGATGCTGAGTAAGTGCTGGTCCATATCGCTACCGCGCTATGTAATACCCGAAGAACGCCAAGAGCCCCGCCACCACGAAGAAGGCGTAGGTCTGGACCCGCCCGGTTTCGAGCAGGCACGCCGGGTAGGAAAGCAGCTTCACGGAAAAAGAAGTCAAGCGCACCGCGCCATCCACGATCCACGTGTCCCACCAGATGGATACCTTCGAGCTGAAGCGCGTGAGCCAACCCGCGCCGTTCACCCCGCCGTCCACCACGGTTCGGTCGAAGGCGCCGAACACGCGTCCGCCGCCCTTACCCAGACCGTTGACGAAGAGAAAGTCATAGATTTCGTCCACGTACCATTTGTTGTAGAGCAGCGTATGTAGAGGCTTGAAGGATTTCTCCAGGGAATCCGGGATGTCCGGCCGGTTGTGGTAAAAGTACCGCGCGATGGAAATCCCCACAATCGCGACCGCGACCGAAAGGCCCATCAACATCCATTCGAGAGAAGCCGAGTGTCCGGCCTCTCCGGCCGGCTCCGCCGCCCCGGTTGCGAACATCGGCGCAAGCCACGTCTCGAACTTATGGAAGCTCGCGCCCAGGTTCCACAGCTTGGGCGTCCCCAGCCACCCGGCCAGCACGCTGCCGATGGCCAGCAGGGTGAGCGGCACGGTCATGGAGGCGGGCGATTCGTGGACGTGCTTCTCGGTTTCCGGCGCCACGCGCGAGCGGCCGTAGAACGTAAGGTTCATCAGCCGCCACATGTAGAAAGCCGTCAAGCCGGCGGTCGCCAGGCCCACGAACCAGAGCGCCTTGGAACCCAGCGGCGAACTATAGGCCTGCCAGAGGATCTCATCCTTGGAGAAGAACCCCGCCAAACCCGGGATGCCGGCGATGGCCACCGAACCGGCGAACATGGTCCAGTGCGTGATGGGAATCTTGTTCTTCAGCGCGCCCATGCGGCGCATGTCCTGCTCGCCGCCCACGGCATGGATCACCGAGCCGGAGCCGAGGAAGAGCAGGGCCTTGAAGAACGCGTGCGTGAACAGGTGGAAGATGGCCACCCAGTAAGCCCCCACGCCCAGCGCCAGGAACATGTAGCCGAGCTGGCTCACCGTCGAGTACGCCAGCACGCGCTTGATATCGTTCTGCACCAGCGCGATGGTCGCGGCCAGAATCGCCGTGAACGCGCCCACCACCGCCACCACCGCGGACGCGGACGGCGTCAACTGGAACAGGGCCGCCGACCGCGCCACCATGTACACGCCCGCGGTCACCATGGTGGCCGCATGGATCAGGGCGGAGACCGGCGTGGGGCCTTCCATGGCGTCCGGCAGCCAGACATATAACGGGACTTGCGCCGATTTGCCGGTGGCGCCGAAGAACATCAGAATCGCAATCGCGCTCAGCACGCCGAAGCCGGCCGTTTCCGCCGGGAATTGGCCGCTGCGCAGAATCGCGTTCACGTCCGTGAACTTCACCGTCCCGAGCACCGACATCATCAGCAGCATCCCGAGCACGAAACCGGCGTCGCCCACCCGATTCACCACGAACGCCTTCTTGCCCGCGTCGCACGCCGATTTCTTGTGGAAGTAGAACCCGATCAGCAGATAGCTGCACAGGCCCACGCCCTCCCATCCGACGAACAGCAGCATGTAGTTGTTCGCCAGCACCAGCATCAGCATGAAGAACACGAACAAGTTGAGGTATCCGAAGAAGCGGTAGTAGCCGTTGTCGTGGGCCATGTACCCGGTGGAGTACACGTGGATCAGGAAGCCGACGCCCGTCACCACGAGGATCATCACGGAGCTGAGCGGATCGAGCAGAAACCCCCAATCCGCCTGAAACGTGGCCAAATGCCCATTGGCCATGTGAAACGGCAGTCCCGCGATCCAGGTGAACTGGATCACCTGGTAAACGCGGCCGGGCAGTTGCCTGAGCTGGTAGATTGCGCCCAGGGAGAACACAAACGACAGCAGCACCATCCCCGGACAAATGAAATCGATGAGCTTCCTGAGGGAGGTCTGGTGGGGCAGGCCTTCAGCCTGCCCGTGGTGAGCAGGCCCGGAGGCCTGCCCCACGGGCTGCGGGTCCAGCAACTTGCCGAAAAAGAGCATCAGCGCCGCTCCCAAGAGCGGGAACAAAGGGATCAGCCAGATCTGGTCGAGGAAATTCACTTGTGTTCCTACCACTTCAGCAAATCGATCTCGTCCGCCTGCACGGTTTCCTTGTTGCGGAACAGCGCTATCAGAATGCCCAGTCCCACGGCGGCTTCGGCCACCGCGTCGGTAATCACGAAAATGGCGAAGACCTGTCCGTTGATGTTCGAGAGCGCGTGGGAAAACGCGACCAGGTTGATGTTCACGGCGTTCAGAATCAGCTCGATGGACATCAGAATGATCACGATGTTACGCCGCGTCAGCACGCCCACGGTTCCGATCAGCAGCAACGCGGCGCTGAGCGCCAGGTAATGAATCGTCGTAACCGGATACATCGTCAGATCCTCTTCTTCGCCATCACCACCGAACCCACCACGGCCACCAGCAGCAGCACGGAGGCGATCTCAAAGGGCAGCAGGTACTCAGAGAACAGCGAGTCGGCGATCATCTCGGTGTTGCCGGCCGCCGCCGAGCCGAGCCCCGCGCCGCCGTTCTCCGCGATGTGAAACGCCGCGCGGCCCCGATACAGAAACCAGGCCATCTCCGCGCCCACCACCGCCACCGCGGCGATCCCCACCGCCCACGCCCGGTTGAACTGGCGGGCCTTGGCGGCCAGGTCCAGATTCACCAGCATGATGACGAACAGGAACAGCACCATGATGCCGCCCACGTACAGGACGATCTGCACGGCGAAGAGAAACTCCGCGCGTTGCAGCAGGAACAGGCCGGCCACGCCGAGCAGCGAGCAGATCAGGGAAATGGCGCTGTGGACGGCGCTGCGGCGCGTGATCGTAAAGATGGCGCCGCTCAAAACCATCGCGGCGAAAATGTAGAACAGAACCGTATCGATCAGCATTTGTATGGAGTGGGCCTTGGCCCCTCTTCGAGCATCTGCCGGTCCCAGATCTGGCCCTCGCGGGTGTAGGTGGCCAGCTCGAAATCCTGCGTCAGCTCCAACGCATCCACCGGGCAGGCGTCCTCGCACAACCCGCAGAACATGCAGCGCGACGTATCGTACGTGAAGGTCGTCAGATCCTTGCGTTTGGTCTGCTCGTTGCGCTCGCTGGTCACCACGATCAACCCTTCCGGGCAGGCCAGCGCGCACAGGTTGCAGGAGATGCACAGCGTCTCGCCATTCTCGGGGTTGATGTTGAGCCGCGGCGCGCCGCGGTATCGCTCCGCCACTTTGGGCCGCTCGCCCGGATACTGCTCCGTATAGATATACTTCGGACGCTGGTTTCGGAACGTGACCATCAGCCCCGTAAACAGATCCACGAGAAATATCTTTCTCAGAAGCTTGACCATAAACGCACGACCTGTAGGGGCCGGGCATGCCCGGCCCCTACGGCTGACTACCTATCCACTTCTCCTAGCACGATATCCAGCGTTCCGATCACCGCCACCACATCCGCCACCAAACCGCCGCGAACCATCCTATCCAGGGCTTGCAGGTTCACGAACGATGGCGGGCGCACCCGCACGCGGTACGGCTGGACGGAGCCGTCGCTCACCACGTAGTACCCCAACTCCCCCTTCGGCGCCTCGATCGACACATAAGCCTCGCCAACCGGAGGCTTGATTACTTTGGGGACCTTCCCCATGATCGGCCCTTCGGGCATGCCCTCCACGGCCTGCTCGATAATCCGGACCGCCTGGCGCATCTCCCGCATGCGCACGATGTACCGGTCGTAGGTGTCGCCGTTCTCCCGCGTGGGGATTTCGAAGTCGTATTTCTCGTAGCCCGAGTAGGGCTGCGCTTTGCGCAGGTCCCACTTGACCCCGGCGGCGCGCAGCACCGGCCCGGTCACGCCGTATTCCTTGCACTCGTCCGCGGTCAAGACCCCCACGTTTTTCAGCCGCCCCGCCCAAATGCGGTTGTTGGTCAGCAGTTCCTCGTACTCGTCCACTTTGGGCGGGAACATCTTGCAGAAAGCCTTCACTTCGCGCTCGAAGCCGTCGTAGGTTTCGTAGAGCAGGCCGCCGATGCGGAAGGCGTGCGTGGTCAGGCGCGCGCCGCAGTACTTCTCGAAGATATTGAGCGCTTCCTCGCGCTCGCGGAAGCAGTAGAAGACCGGTGTGATGGCGCCGATATCGAGCGCGTGCGTGCCGAGCCAGACAAGGTGGCTGGCGATCCGGTTCAGCTCCGTGAGGATAACGCGGACGGCCTGGGCGCGCGGCGGCGCTTCCACGCCAAGCAACTTCTCCACCGCCAGGCAATAGCCCAGCCCGTTGGAGACGGCGGCCACGTAGTCCATGCGGTCCACGTACGGGTTGAACTGCGCCCAGGTGCGGTTTTCCGCGATCTTCTCCACCCCGCGGTGCAGATAGCCGATGACGCAGCTCGTCCCCATGACCTTCTCGCCATCCAGCTTGAGGATGACGCGCAGCACCCCGTGCGTGGACGGATGCTGCGGGCCCATGTTGAGGACAAGCTCCGTGGAGTCTAGGAATGTGGAATCCGGCATACGCGTGTTACTGGCCGCTTTCGATGCCCAAGTTCTCTTGAACCCAGCGTTGGTCCTGCTGAAGAATAGAATAATCCTTTCTCAAGGGGTGGCCCGACCACTCGTCGGGCATCAGGATGCGGCGCATGTCCGGGTGGCCGTCGAACTCGATGCCGAACATGTCGAAAACCTCGCGTTCCAGCCAGTTGGCGGTCAGGTGCGCGCCCACGGCGGTTGGCGGCTTGAACCCGTCGAAGATGCAGGTCTTGATGCGCACGCGCTCGTTGCGCGCGAAACTGTAGACCACCCAGACCAGGTCGAAGCGGTCGGCGCGCTTGGGCCAGTCCACCGCCGTGATGTCCACCAGGTAGTCGAAATCCGCTTCGAGCTTCAGGTACTCCAATACCGGGATGGCGCCATCGGGCGTGGTCACGATGAAGTTCTGGCCCAGGTAGGTGGACGTCTCCTTGACGCGCTCGCCGAAGCGCTCCTTCAAGTCGCGGGCCATCTCGCTCGTCCAGGGCGTGGCCGCCATGGTGGCGGGCGGTTTGGGGGCCGGCGCGGCAGGCTTGGGGGCGGCCGGTTTCGCGGCTGGAGGCGGCTGTTGCGAGCCCTCGGGCTTCTGCTCGTCGGCCATTCAATATCCTCGCGGGAACACTATTGTTAACATCCGCCGCGCCGGGGTGTCAAACGGGGGAGAATAGCCGTCAACTGTCGGCTGTCAGCCAAAAGCCCTGCTGCGCCACCCACGTGGGGCCGGGCCTTTTGGCCCGCGGTGACGCCTTCTGGCGTCACCCTGGAGCTTCTACATTTCTGTGAGACTATCTGAGTGATCGGGGCACTTGATTTGGTGGGGCAGGCGAAAACCGCCTGCGCCGCCAAGACAAGTGGTCTGTTTGCGTTGGTGGAGCAGCCGGTTTCGCCTGCTTCGCCCGCTTGCGGGCGTTTCTTTTGCAGCTTCTGAGGGAGCGGCCGGCGCGGTCGTCTCAGAACGGACCCTTATGGCGCTTCCGCGCCGCACACCCAGCAGTCGCCTTGCCGGGAGTAGCAGAGCGTCACGCTGTAGTGGGCTGGATAGCGCCGGAACACGCCCACCCGTGGCGTTGGCACGTAAATCGACTCGGGTAACACGTTCACCCAGGCCTCGCCATTCGGCCCGACCCGGACGACCGCGCGCGTTACGGCGTAGCGGCTCCGGTCGGGATAGCGGCTGCGTAACGCCGCGGGATCGAGGCCCACGTCGGCGGCTCGCAGCCGGCTCGCGCCCGCCGGCGCCTCCGGCTGCAACTCCAGCACCGCAAAAACCCGCTTCGCGGCGGACCATCCCGGGCGAGCCGCGATTCCTAATTCCGCCGCTTTGGATGCCGTGAGCCGCGCGGAGCGAGGCCCGATGCGACCGGCGCCTTCCACATACCGCGGAAAGAGGATGACCGCGGAGTCGTCGGCGGATTCGGCGACAGCCCCCAGTTCGCGCTCGGTGAGCCGCAGCGCCGCGTCCGCTCCGCCCCTCCGGCTGGAAGCGACCCCGATCAGCACCGCTGCATCGGCCACGAGAATGATTCCGATGGCTCCCAACACAAACATGCGTTTCATTCCGCCCTCCCTTGCGCCGCGCGCTTCCTGAGCCGCTGGAACAAATACAGAAGCCCCAGCGAAATCAGGCCGATGATCAGAAAGAACAGGTACTTGGGCATCCAGTCCCACCACCACTGGTACAGCCGGATATAGAGGTACAGGGCAAAGAAGCCCGCGCCAAGATTGGCAATGCCGCGGTAGCCCCGCCGCGCGCCGAAATACATCGCCAGCGCCGCGGCCGCCAGCCCGGCAATCTCGTAGGAGAACTCCACCCTGTGCCGCGCGAACGGCAGATAGCTCAGCGTTCCGTCCACCGAGCCGAGGAAGAACATCGAGAACGCGGCGGCGAGACCGGTCATGTAGTAGATCCACGCGAACTCGCCGAATGCGCGGCGGGGGAGCGTGGCAGGGGCGGCGACCACCAGCGCGGCCCCGGCTAGGAAGGCCTCGGTCCGCGGGCCTGCGTACGCCCATTCGACGCCGGACCAGCGCATGATCGACATGCCGATGAACAAGACCACGCAGACCAACCCGGCGGCGAGCGGCAGCCGCAGCCGGTAGGCGCAGGCCAGCGCGATGCCGAACACCGCCCAAACCAGAAAGGCGTTGGGCGAATCGGGAAGGTTGAACATCGCGCCGAGCGCGTTGAGATTCAGCACGGCGGCGGCGAACGCGATAGCCGCGAACAGGGATGTGTAGTAGCGCGTGCGCTCGCGCCGAGCCGTGAAGTCCGTGGCGGCCAGCGCCGCCAGCGGCGCCGCAACCAGGAAAGCCGCTTGCGCGGCCGTCGGCAGTAAGCCCCAGATCCGGTTGAAGAACAAAACCAGGGCGGCGCACAGCGCCAGGCCGGCGATGGTCGACGCGATCCGCATGCCCCAGGCGATGCGCTTTTCGGAATCCGTGATGTCTACGTCGAAGCCTGCGGCCAGCCCGGCGAGGGTCGCCCCGAGGTGGCCGTCCAGGCTCTGCTGCTGCAAGGGCGTGAGATCCAACGCCCCTTCGCCGCGGAGCTGAGCAAGCTCCGCGCGAAAGGCGCGAATGCGGTCTACCCGCTGCTGCGCCTGTTTCTTGTTCGCGTAAGCTTCCATGGCGGTATGGTCACATGTTCGGGTCGAGAGGCAGTTTCTCGAACGGAATTTGAATGATCCGTTGGAACTCGGCGGAGTTCCCGTAAGCGAGCGCGACGGCCCGGGAATCGAAGACGCCGATGCGCAACGGCCTGGCGTCTTGGGCGGCGGCCGGCGGCGCGCCACAGGAAACGGCGGCCACGAGCATCGCGGCCATCGCAAGTTTGTTCTTCATACTGCCTCCTCACGGTCTGAATGGCTGTGCGGCGGTCTCGGCCATCGCGGCCTCGCCGCACCGTTCCCTCACTTGCACGGCGCGAGCCAGTCGCTTGCGAAACTTCCTTCCCAGCGTATCAAGGACTTGCCGGCATTGAACGGCCCGGAAGCAGCGCGGAATATACATTTCATGTACGAAGTGTGTACATTTGATGTACAGTGAATAACTGGCTGGATTTCGGCGGGTTCATGGTGGGCCCGTGGCGACTCGAACGCCAGACCTCTACCGTGTCAAGGTAGCGCTCTAACCAACTGAGCTACGGGCCCCGCTTGGTGTTGGGACAACCCCCGCGCAGCCCGAAAATCGGCCGGCGCGGGGCGCCGCATTGCTTTTCAGCGTACCAGATTTCCCGGCGGTCTGTGGAATTCCCGGTGGAATTCCCGGTTGATTCCGCCGGCTGGTTCCCCTATACTGCTGCTGTGCCAGACCACGGTTCCGGCCCCGATTCTCGCGGGTTCCTCGGCTGCGGGTAAGTTGGCCGGTCCGCGGTTCTCTGGCGCAAGACAAGGCGTGTTATCTCGTTCGGCGTCGCCGGCGGATCCGCCAGCGGGCGCACAGGTTTTGGCTCGCTCAGGAAAGGGAGCCTGGCCATGTGCGCGTCTTCCCGACGCGGGCGATCAGGCCCGCCACGCCGGCTGAGGTAGCCAAGGGATCGACGACATGACATGGACAGGACGGACGGGGGCCCGATTCGCGGCCCTCCTCGCAATACTTCTGGCGCCGTGCGCCGCCTGGACGGCCGACGCTCCGGTCATCGCGGATACATACATCTCGGCGGCGACTCCGAATGTGAACTTCGGCGCGCTGCCAGCCCTGAGCCTCACGGGAGATACTTCCGTCCTTCTGCGGTTTTCGTTGGCCGGGCTGCCGGCGGGCGTTCACGGAAGCGATATCCCTAAAGCTGTTCTCTACGTTTACGTGAGTTGGATCGGCACGCAGGGCTCCATGGATCTCGGCGTTGTGAACGGCCCTTGGACCGAGTCGGCGGTGACCGCGGGCAGCGCGCCCCCGATCGCGCCGGCGGGCCTGCCGGCTGTGCCCATCACGCAGGCAAACCAGTGGGTCGCAGTCGATATCACCACGGTCGTTCAGAGGTGGGCCGACGCGCCCGGGTCCAATTATGGAATCGCGCTCCGGGCCGTCGCCGCTCCGGCGATGGCGGCCTCTTTCGACAGCAAAGAGAATGCCTCGACGGGCCATGCGCCGAAAATCGACGTCGTAGTGGGCGACCCTAACCTGAGAGCGGCGCTCTGCAACCTGTACCTTCTGACGGGAAAAGCGGCGCCCGGCAATTTGGGATGCCCCGCGTCGAGTTGCACAAACGGGATCAAGGACGGCAACGAAACCGACGTCGACTGCGGCGGTTCGTGTCCGTCCAAGTGCGCCACAGGCAGGTCGTGCGCGGCCAACCCGGATTGCCTGAGCGGCAATTGCGCCGGGGGCGTATGCGCCGCCGCGGCGTGCTCTGCGCCCAACGCTCTCTGCGGCGGCCTCTGCGTGAACCTGAACGCCAGCGTCGGCAATTGCGGCGCCTGCGGCACTGTGTGCGGCGGAGCGAACGGGACCGCGCAGTGCATAAACGGCAGGTGTAGCATGGCCTGCTTAGCGGGGTGGGGCGATTGCGACATGAACGCAGCCAACGGCTGCGAGACCAACATCAGAACCAATCCGAACAATTGCGGCGCCTGCGGCGTTGTGTGCGGCGGAGCGAACGGGACCGCGCAATGCATAAACGGCGCGTGCGGCATTACCTGCTCGGCGGGGTGGGGCAATTGCGACATGAACGCAGCCAACGGCTGCGAGACCAACATCAGAACCAATCCGAACAATTGCGGCGCCTGCGGCCAGAAGTGCGCGGCAGGCCAGGCCTGTGTTAACGGAGTTTGCCGCTGACGACCCGCCCCGCGCCGTCGCGCGGGCAGGACGCGCCTTGGGGGGCCGGACCGGACGTTCACTTGTCACAGCGGCGGTGGGTTTTCGACGCTGCCACGCCGGCGTCCGTGCCGGCGTTCTTCCGAACAAATGCCGGCACGGATGCCGGCATGGCAGGCCGGAGGCTCGCTCCACGGGTGCTTGGTTGCGGCCGCTACGAAGCGCCAGCGGCAGACCACGCAAGGCGATGGGCTGCCCCACTTTCGTCAGGTCTTTCCCGCGATCCTCTTCAGCAGCCGTTCGTAGGCGTCCGTCACAGCGTCCCACGAGTACCGTTCGCGCACGCGGGCCATGGCCTTCTCGCGCAATGCCGCGCGGTCCTCTTCGCTCATCGCCAGCGCCTGTTCGATCTTCGCCGTCAACTCGTCCGGCTCGAACGGGATTCCGCAGCCTCCCGCCACTTCCTCGTTTTCCGGCGTGTTGCGGTAGAGGACCAGCGCGCCGCGTCCCATGGTTTCGATCAGCGCCGGGTGCGTGCCTCCGACTTCGGTGGCGTGGATGTAGGCGAAGCAGCGCGAGCCCAGCGCCCGGTAGCCTTCGCCGTAGATGGCGCCGGGAATCACGACGCGCCCGTCGCCGGTGTCGCGTACGCGGCGGATGTAGTCGCGCGCGTAGGGAGCGTCGCCCACCAGCGCCAGCTTCATCGGGGTCTTCACTCTCTCGAACGCCTCCCGCACCTCCAGCGGATGGTTCTCCGGCTCCATGCGGCTCACATAGAGGAAGTACCTGCCCTCCTCGAGACCCAGTTCTTCAAGAATGCCGTTGTCGGCTGTCCTGCCCGCCTCCGCGCCGTAGGGAATGAAGACGGTCTCCTTTCCGTATCGCTGGCGGTAATAGTCCTGGATGGTCAGCGCGTCCGTCACCACCACGGAGGGGCAGAAGGTGGCCAGCCGCTCTGAGAGCAGGTACCACGCCTTGGCGAGACGGTTCCACTTCTTGCGCTTGCGCTCGATGCCGTCCACGTTGAGCGCCACCGGCATGCCGGCCAGGCGCGGCCACAGCGTGAAGATGGCGTTGGCGCCGTTGCAGTAGAGCGCGGCGTCCACCGGGCGCCTCAGCAGGCGCAACGTCGAGAGGAACGCGTGCGCCAGCGTGTCGAAGTACTTGTGGCGGATGGTGGGGAGATACTCGAGCCGCACGCCCCGATAGCGCCCTTCGGGATGCCGCTCGCGGCAGTAGACCGTGACGTCGTGTCCGCGCGCCGCCAGGCGCGTCGAGAGTTCCTCGGCGAACGTCTCGAAGCCGCCGTAGTTGGCCGGTATGCCGCGCGTACCGAGAATGGCGATGCGCATCGGCCCCGCGCCGCCTAGGTCCTGGCGGTTTCCGAACGCGACAGCACGCGGACCATTTTCTTGGGGGCCCGCAGGCTCACCGGCGCGTATTGGAACCAGCTTGCGATGTACTGGTTGTCCACCCGCCTGCGGGCCTGGATCCAGTGGCGCTTCGCCAGCACCCGCTTCATGTTCTTCGCCAGCAGCCAGAAAGCCTTCAGGGACGTGTGCTCCCACAGCAGGCAGCACATCACCACCACGAAATCGCGCGTCGTAATGGAAACCCAGTTGCGCCCGTAAAGATCCGCGGAGATGTTCTTGATGCGCATCAGGAAGCGGTTCTTCACCGAGTGCATGTTGATTTCCGGCGGAAGAGCGCGCCGGTTGCCGGGCAGCACTTTGCGCACGTGATAGCCCCGCGCGTACGGGACGTAGAGGCACTTCCAGCCCATCAACTGCGCCCGCCAGGCCACGTCGGCGTCCTCGCGGTACACGAAGAAATCCGTATCGAAGAATTCGCCGTCGATCGAAACGTCCTCGATCATCGTGCGGCGGTACAGGGCCGCGGCCGCCGTGGCGCCGAACACGTACTCGTATTTCAGATAGTGCCCGTTATCGACTTCCTGGCTCCCGCGGTCCAGGTGGCGCAGCATGGGGTTGAAATAAATACCCGTGGAATCCACCACCGGCCGGGCGGGGATCTCGAAGTGCGCCGACATCGTCAGCAGCTTGCCGCATACCGCCCCGATGGAGGTATCGAACTGGCCCGCGTCCACCAGCGACTGGATGAAATTGGGTAGCAGCAGGACGTCGGGATTCAGCGTGAGCGCCCAGTCGCCGTTCGATAGTTTGATCGCCTGGTTCTGCGCCGCCGCGAAGCCCAGGTTGTCGTCGTTGTAGTAGACGTGGCAGCGGTCCTCGAACTGCTCCAGGATGTCGATCGTGCCATCCGTGGAGCCATTGTCCACCACGATGACTTCCTTGAGCGGGTATCGTTGCGCGAGCACCGATTCCAGACAGCGCTTGATGAAGCGGCCGCTGTTGTACGTAACTATCGTGACCGAGACGAAGTCGTTTTGAGCCATGAACACGAACCTGAAAACACCGGGCCTTCGAATCTCCGCATACGCCTAACCATCTGGGCCCTGCAAAACCACTTCATCTCTCCAGCCGAAAAACAGGCATCGGCCGGCGAGCCGCGCAACTTTCCAATACGCCGCCAGGGGCTTCAGACTCCGATTGCAAATAGGTTCGGAGAATCCCCGGAGGCAGGCGCCTGCCACTACCGCCAGACACACCAACCGTACCGCCCAGGGCCGGAAGTGCCTCGCGGCATACCTAATTAAATTAGAGTACCAATAAACCGCCCGCATCTCCACTGCAATCTTCGAGATGGAATGCCCCCCGGCGTGTTCCGCCACGGCCTCCGGCTCGTAGTACAACCCGTAACCCCTGTCGATCGCGCGGCGGCAAAAGTCCACATCCTCGAACCAGAGCGGCCGAAAACCCTCGTCGAAACCACCCAAGTCCCGCCAGACGGCGCGGCGGATCATGAGAAACGCCCCGGCGGGCTGTTCCACCGCCAAACGCCTGGAATAATCCAGCCCCAATCCGCGATACCGCCGGTTCACGGGATTCCGAGGCCATAGACGGTTCAGCAATAATGATTCCAAAACCAGCGCGGCCGGCGTGGGCAACGCGCGCGCCATGAAACCGACTTGCATCTGGCCGTCCGATCCCACCAGGCGCCCCCCGGCGCCCGCCGCGCCTGGAAGATCGCACGCCTCCCGCAGCCGGTCGAGTCCGCCGCGCGCCACCGCATCGGGATTCAGCAGCAGGACATATGCGGATTCCAATGCGTTTATGCCCTGATTCACGGCCGCCGCGAACCCGCGGTTGGTGGCATTGGCGATCAGCCTCACGCCCCGCCGGGCGACCTCCGCGATCGTGCCATCGGCCGAGCCGTTATCCACCACTACGACGTCCGCGCCCAGCCCCAGGACGGCATCCAGGCAGGCGCCGATTTCCACCCCGGAAAAGTACGTGACGATGACTATGCCGATCTCCGCCATGTGTCACTTTGCCTCACCACGGGTAAGGAAAAAGTACATCCGCCAGTAGAAATCGAAGCCCGCGGCCGATTGAATCTCGTAGATCGCGCGCTCGTTGGCGTTCAGCAAATCGTCCAGTCCTCGAGCGTCGCTCCAATACTCTAGTCCCGCGCGCGCCGCCCCGCAACCGCGCAGCCCCTGCCATTTTCCCCGCAGCCACGCCAACCCGGCGCCGTGCCGCAGGGCCAGGCCGCCCCAGAGCGCCTGCGCCGCCAGAATCGGCAACCAATATCGCCGCAACAAGGGGCTTGGATAGTGCCGCGCCAGCAGCCAGACCTGGTTGCGCGAGATCCGGCGGACCGTTTCCGCGTGCCACCTTCCGAGCGCGGCGCTCCCGCGGTGCCACGCCAGCGCCGCCGGCTCGTATGTCCCCGGACAACCGTGCCGCGCGCACCGCAAGCCGAACTCCACGTCCTCCAGGTACGATTCGAAACTCTCCTCCAGCAGGCCGGTCTTTTGGAACAACTCCGCGCGGAAGAGAGCGGCGGTCCACGGCGCCGACCAGATCGGGCGTCTTTCGGAAAACGCGGGGCCGTCCTCCCGGCCGCTGCCCGCGCGCCACGCGCAGCCGCCCCGGCACATCAGGTCGAACGCCCCATCCATGCGGTTGCCGGACCCTGCCGCCAGGATCTTCCCGGTGGCGAACCACGCGCCCTCGGCGGACGCGGCCGCGCGCAACGCCGCGAAGTAATCCGGCGCAAGTTCAACGTCGCTGTTGAGCGCGGCGATCCATTCGCTCCGGCTCTCCCGGATTCCGCGGTTCAGCGCGCACGCGAAACCGGCGTTGCGGCCCATCGGGATGACGCGCGCGCCGCGGCGGCGGGCCAGCTCCGCCGCGCCGTCGGTGGAACCGTTGTCCACCACCAGCACCTCCGCCGCGGGGACGGTCTGCGAATCGAGCGAAGCGAACAGCCGTTCCAGCAGCTCGCGGCCGTTCCACACCGGCACGATGGCGGTGATGCTCATCGATCCGACTTTTCTACCCCGCCAGGCGTCATTAACTCTTGGGGGGCGGTTGATATGATGAAAGCCATGAAGCGATTTCTCTTCCTGTTGTCCTGTTCCGGCATGTTGCTGAGCGGGACGGACCTGCAGGGGGTGCGCTCCGTGTACGTCATGCCCATGTCGCACGCCATGGACCAGTTCCTGGCGAACCGTCTGGCCGGCGAGCACGTCTTCCAGGTGGTGTCCGATCCGAAGCTGGCCGACGCCGTCCTCACCGACCGCATCGGCGAGGCCTTGAACTCGTCGCTCGAAGAGATCTCTCCGGCGCCCAAACCCCCGGCCCCGGAAAGCAAGAGCGGCGAGAAGGAGCAGCCGCGCCAAAACAAGCTGGAGATCCCGGCGCCAACCTCGACGTTTGGCGGCGGCAAGGGAACGTTCTTCCTGGTAGACGCCAAATTGCGCTCGGTGCTATGGTCCACCTTCGCAGCCCCCGGAGGTTCCGACGCCAGCCATTTGGATCGCACAGCCTCCGATATTGTAAGCCGCCTCACGCGCGATCTGAAAAAGAAGTAGGGGGCATGCCTGACCCCTGACCCGGCGGCGCCGTGTTCCAGGAAGCCCGTGGAGTAAACTTGAGGTTGGAGGATACGGACATGCAGTTCGACCGGATCTCGATCGACCCGAACATCTGCCATGGGCAGGCGTGCGTGAAAGGGACCCGCATGCCGGTCCACCAGATCGTGCGCATGCTGGCGAACGGCGACACGATCGAGGTCTTGTTGTCGGAGTACCCCTTCCTGTCCCGCGAGGACATCATGGGCTCCCTCGATTACGCCGCCGACTTGGCGGAGGAGCAGGTTACGCCGATTCAGGTCGCGAACCTCTGACGCCATGCGCGCCCTGGTCGATGAGAACATCCCTCGGATGACCGTCGCCGCCCTTCTCGCGCTCGGGCACAATGTGAAGGACATTCGCGGGACTTCCTTTCAAGGCGCCGCCGACTCCGGCCTGTGGGCGCTGGCGATGGCCGAATGCCGCGCGCTCGTCACAACCGACAAGGGCTTCACAGAGTACCGGTCGGCGCCGCACCATGGCATCCTTGTGGTGCGCCTTCGACAGCCTAACCGGCAGAAGATCCACCGCGCCGTAATGCACGTTTTCGAGCGATTTTCGGATACGGAATGGCCGAACTTGCTCGTCGTGGTCCGGGACGCCACGATGAGCACGTCGCGCACCGGCGTCGAGCGGAGCTAGAGGCCGGCCGGGGGAAACCCCGGCGGACCGACAGTTTCAGTGCGCATTCGTCACGTGAGGGGCGTTTACCGGGATTGATCGCCGGTTGCTGGACGGAAGGGCTGTTAGCGACAGGAATCCGGCGGCAACATGATTACTTTGGGGTCGCCGGGCGAGCGGACCCAGACCTCGCCCGGCGACGAATCGTCGCCAGGACGGCGAGCCCGATGCCAAGGCCGCCCAACTCGCGCCAGGCTTGCCTCGCCGGCGGACCGCAGACTCACGCTGTCTCTTGGAATGCCCGGGTATGCACACGATGCTACCCGCTAGCGGTTCTGCAAGGCACGCACGCGCATATTTACGACTTGACTCTAACTGAGTGTTGAGAGCATACTCGGTGAACGATAGCATGTGGGCGAACTGCAACAAGGCAGGTCAAAATGAATTACAGAACGTTGTGCCTAAAGCGTGCATATGTTTTTGCGCTGATCGGAGCGCTTCTCTTGCAGGCAGGTTGTGCCGGCCTCAGCAAGCCTAAAGTGCCGAGCGTGATTGTCGTGCCGTCGACGGATAAGGATCAGACCGGAAACTACACGCTCGCCAACTACGCCCAAGACTTTAAGGATTACACCGACGACCTTAAGAAGACTGATTCCGCCAGCGTCGCGGACGCTGCTAAGCTTCGTAACAAGATGGTCTACAGCATCGCTGCGGAGATCGACTACGCGTTTTACGATTATGAAATCAAGCTCTACCTAAACCAAGGGAAGTTTCACGTCGGGGCGGATTTCCTACAGCTTGGATTGGCGGCGGGTTCCACCGTTTCGATCGGCGCTCGCGGGAAGACGATCCTGGGCGCGCTGCTCACTGGTGTGACCGGGATGAACCTGTCGATTGACAAGAATTTCTTTGGCCAACAGACCGTTCAGGCCATTGCCAATAGCATGGAGGCGAATCGCGACCAGATTAAAACGACTATCCTCAAACAGCTCACCACCCAGGACGTCACGGCGTATCCATTTGCCGATGCCCGCGCGGACCTGATCAAGTATTTCTTCGCCGGCACGCTCAGCGGTGGCCTGCAAAAGCTCGGACAAACAGCCGCGACCGATGCCCAGGCTGCGAAAACCGCCTTAACCAAACAACAGGTTAGGGACTTTTCGAAGGTGGAGCAGGATTGTGCGACAGCCTATAGCTCAGCCATCTTGGCCATCGACAGCACGAGCCTGCCCAAGTTCATTGCGTTCCTCAAGGAGATGAAGGTTACCATTGCGGACGAAGCCAAGCAGCCGGACGTGGTGACGGCAGTTAAGCTGTTGGGCCGGAAGGCCGAAGACGACCAAGCCTTTAGCGCGCAGTTCTGTGCCGCGCTCCAAAAAACCGGAGTTATTCCAAGTCCGACCGCAAAGGAGTAGCGAGATGTCAACATATTCAGAACTAGTCGATGGTAAAAAGGACCTGGCCCAGCAGGAAAACACCCTCAACACGCATGAGCGATTCGGCCAGTCTAAAGTAACCACATACGGAAAACAAACCACGGGCGCAGTCGCGGGCACACCGTTGAATGCGGCCTCACTCGATGACACGGCTCCCCCGTTGCACCCACTTTATCTGGACTCGGTGGACGTAGGCGCAAGCACTGCGGCGGTCATCGCTGCGCAGAAAGCAGCCGGCAGGGACAAGGTTTTTGACGGCGCGGCGTACGTCTCCGGAGCCGAAAAAACGGTTCTCGGGTTCCGCCAGCTTTAGCCCACCCGGCACGCCGGTCACGGAAATAGGTACCGGCAAGTCGGCTGGGGGCTGCTATTCGGGTAGTGGCCGGCGGACGCAATGCGGCGACGCCGTAGGTCGCCTCCGTAGCGGTCAAAGGCGCCCCCGATTCCTGGTGCGAAATCCCCATCGCACCAGCAAGCGGCTGTCGTTCAAACCTAGTCTGCTGATTCGCCCACCTTACGTTTCGTTCAAGCCAGATAGATCCTGATATGTCCGCTCCGCGTCACCCAACACCCGGCCGGAACACCAGCGCCCCTACCGCCCCGCCCCGTTTCTCCTTCACCAACTCCCGGTAGCTTTCCACCAGCCTGCGGGTAATGGCCGCCATGTCCCAGTTCGCTTCCACTTCGGCGCGCGCGCGGGTCGCCATTTCGGCTCCTTGCTCGGGGTTCTCGAAGAGCGCCAGCACGCGGGCGGCGAACTCCGCCGGGCTGTCCGCCAGGAGACAGAATTCGCCGTCGCGGCTCGCCAGCCCTTCGGCGCCGATGAAGGTCGAGACCGCCGGAATGCCGGCCGCGAAAGCCTCCAGCAGCTTGACCCGCACGCCCGACCCGCTGAGGATCGGGCACACGAACACGGCATAGCGGGCCAGCGGATCGCGGGCGTCTTCCACCTGCCCCAGCAAATCGACGTGCGCCGCCAGGCCGGCGAGGCCGTGAGCCGGCGGCGGGTCCGAGCCGGCGATCGCCAGCCGCGCGTCCGGCCTCTTCGCCAGGATCGACGGCATCGCCTGGCGGAGAAACCAGTCCAGGGCCGCGTGGTTCGGGCCGTGGCGGAAGCTGCCCAGGAACAACATGGTCAGCGGCTCGCGTCCGCGCGGGCGGAACTCGTAGCGCGCCGCATCGATGCCGGCGCGCAACCCCGCCCGCAGCTTCCCCTCGAGCTTGGGCAAAAACGAAAGAAGGAAATCGCGGTTCGCCGCGGTGCAGACCTGTACCTGGTCGAACTGGGGCAGCGTCCGCAGCTCGTAGCGCAGCGCGCGCAGGTACTCGAACCGCGCCTTCAGATCGCCGGGCGGGCGGAACGCGCCACCCAGGCCGCGGCCCACCGACTGGAAGTATACGTCGTGCTCGAACAGCGCCGAGACGATGCGCCGGTACGCGCCGCGATATTGCGCCATGGACGTGTATTCGAGTTGCAGCACGTCGATGCGCTTCCGGTAGATCTGCCGGTGGATGAGCCAATCGAGATCGTCGCTCGCGATCTCGCGGACCGCGTGGGGAAGAAGAGATCCGGTCTCGACGGCGCCGGCGGGTGGCCGGCGGACCGTCTCGGCCGAGGCGCAGAAGCCGCGCAGTTCCTCGTTGTCCTTCGCCTGGTTGGGCCAGTCCAGCACCGCGATCGTGTGCGTCTCCACCAGCCGGGCCATCTCGCGCAGCGTCTGGTACATGAAAACCGCGCCGCCGTGTACGGGCGGGTAGATCGGGTAGGGCGAAACAAAAAGCACGCGCGGCCGCGCGGGCGCGCTTTCCATGGCCGCGAAGCGGTCGCGGAAGTAGCCCCCCAGCGGGCGCCGGAAGGCCTCGGCGTCGGTGACCAGCGCCAGGCTCCTGGCCCGCCAGCGCGCGCGCGCGGCTTGCCGCAATTGCCCGAACGCGCGCCCCAGCGCCGCGGCGTTCGTCCGCAACGGAACGTCGCCGAAGATGGCGGACAAAAAGGCGCCCGCCCAGGCGAACGAAAAATGCGAGGCCAGCCGGCGCCACTCGTGGATGTTCTTCCAGCAGAACAGCACGTGGTTCTTCCTCAGCACGGCTTCGATCTGGTCGCGGCTGAAGCGCTTCCCGATGGTGCCGCGGTGCTCGTGATGGACCACGCTGCGCGGCTGGTACAGCGTCTTCCACCCGCGTTTCCAGGCCATGTAGCCGAGGTCCGCGTCTTCCAGGTAGAAGGGTTCGTACAGCCGATCGAAGCCGCCGAGTTCCAGGAACTTGCGGCGGTCGAACGCGCAGGACCCGCCGCCCCCGAAGAAGCAAGGAAACAGGTCCTCGATCTCCGGGTCCGTCCGGTGGCGCACCCTCAACGCGCCATCCCGCCAGCAGCCCTGCGTCAATCCGGTTTCCTCGCGCCTCTTGTTGGGGTCTCCGAAGAAGATCTGGCAGGAGACCGCGAACACCAGCGGATCGGAGAAACCTTCGAGAAGCGGCGCCAGGAAATCGGGCTCGACCCGCATGTCGCTGTTCAGCAGGACCACGATATCGTTCGCGGCCGCGCGCACTCCCGCATTGGATCCCCCGCCGAAGCCGAGGTTCGCGGGAAGCGCGATCAGCCTGACTTGCGGGAACTCCGATCGGACAAATTCGGCGCTGCCGTCGGTCGAGCCGTTATCGACAACCACAATCTCGTTGGCGGGATTGCCGGCCAGCGCTTCCACCACCGAGGGCAGATACTTCGCCAGGAGGTCCTTGCCGTTCCAGTTGGGAATCACCACGGAGGCGGCCGCGGGCGCCGGGCGCGCTTCGCCGTTGTCCGAACCGTCCGCCGGGCGCGGGCGTTTTCCGAATAAGCCCCACGCCAGATCCGTAATCGCCAGCGCCAGAGCCGCCGCCGCCATCAGGAACGGCGAGATCGACAGCAGCGGGAGCGCGCGCGAAAACCGCCTCAGCGGGGCCATTTCAGATCGTTGGCCCCAAGTGAGCCTTCCGGCCCAGCCTGTACCAGCGCGATGCGCGGACGGCGGTGAGAGCCTCCTCCAGCCGGACGATCCTGGCGCGAGCCTCCTCGATCTCCCGGTTCAAACCGATGGCCCACGCGTTGCTCCGCTCCAGTTCTCCTTGCAGCTCCACCACGCGGGCGCGCCTCGCTTCAACCTCCCGGTTCAGACCGGCCGCCCACTGGTTGCTCCGCTCCAGTTCCTCTTGCAGCTCCACTACGCGGGCGCGCCTCTCTTGAACCTCCCGGTTCATCGTCTCCATCAGCTTCCCGTGTTCCCGGCTGAACTCCGCCAGGTCCCGCTGGGCCTTATCGAGCCAGGCGTCCTTGGCGCCAAGCTCGCGTTCCAGCAGCGCGATGTGACGCTCCCGTTCGCGGAGCACGTTGGCCGCGCTCGGCACAAAAACGAACGTGGGGTTGCCAAGCTGGGTCCGGTGCGCGCACACCGCCACGAAGAAGTGCGCGTTGTCCGCCGCCGGCGCCCCCGCATCCACCCGCACCTCCACCGCGCTATCGGGCGCGTCCGGCTGGAACGCCACGGCCGCCACATGATTCTCCAGGAACATGGCGGCGTGCGGGAAGACCCTGGTCAGCTCGCCGCGCAGCTCTTCGAACTCGAACTCGTGTACGTGGAATGGGTTGGCGCCCGCCGGGCCGCGCGATTCCGCGTAGTAGAGCTTGTTGGGGGTGGAGACGATGAACTGGCCCGCCGGAGCGAGCACCCGCCGCGCTTCGATCAGGAACTCGCGCCAGTCTTCCAGGTGTTCGATGACCTCGAACGCCACCACCAGGTCGAAGGCGCCGTCGGGGTGGGGCAGCGCCGCGCAGGAGGCCTGCTCGAAGAACAGGTTGGGGAGTTGGTAGTGCGCGCGGGCGAAGTCCACCGCTTCTCGAGCGCGGTCCAAGCCGGTCACCGAGCGCGCCGTCCGGGCCAGTTCCGCGGACCCGTACCCGGCGCCGCAGCCGGCGTCAAGCACCCGCTTTCCCCGAGCCAGCCGCGCCGCGAACGTGTAGCGCGCGAAGTGCTCGTTCAGCAAATCGGCGTCCACCTCGCCCGGAATCGCGCGCTCGCCCGTGAACTCAGGCAATCGGTCCCCCGGTGGGGCAGGCCTCCCGGCCCGCCATTCGCGCATTGACTTCCACGCGGCACGGCAGATGCACGTACCCGTAAACCTGGCCTCCCGAACGCCCCATCTGCAGCGCCACCGCGTTGTCGATCCAATCGCATACCGCGTGGCTCTCCAGGGAGCCGTCGGCGACGAACGGCGAAAACGAAAACGACGCGGGATAGAGCTCCGGCAGATCGATGTGAAAATTCACCGTGCAGACGCCGCCCGCCTCGAGGGGCTCGAGCGCGCAACCCTCGCGCGCCGTGTCGGTCCCCGAGAAATCCATGCCCAACTGGTTGCGCATCAGGAAGCCGGCGATGGGGCTCGAAATCCTCTGCCTGGCCCGCACGCTGATGCGCACCTGTATCCGCGAAAGCGGGTCGAGCAGCCGCAGCGGCTGGCCCTGTTCGTCGAAGACCCCGATGCCCAGCACCTCCGCCCGGCCGTCGCCATGGCGCCGGTCGATGTTGGGGATGGCGTCGACGATTTCGCGCCCATGCGCGGCCTCGCGCCGCTGCCTGGCCCCGGCGCCCTGGTTCAGATAGTCGGAGTCCTTCTCGTCCATGGCGCACAGGTACCTGCCCACCACGCGCTCGGGATCGCCCAGATCGGCCGCCCGCCCGTGGTCGAGCCACAGGACGCGGTCGGCGATGGCCTTCACCTCAGCCGCCGCGTGCGATACGAATAGGATGGTGACGCCGCGCGCGCGCAGTTCGTGTACCTTGCGCATACATCGCTGGCGGAAGTAGAGGTCGCCCACGGCCAGGGCCTCGTCCACAAGCAGGATTTCGGGATCGGCATGGATGGCTACGGCGAAAGCCAGCCTTACCACCATGCCGCTCGAGTAAGTCTTCACCGGGTGGTTCATGAACTCCCCGATTTCCGCGAAACTCTCGATCTGGCCGTAACGTTCTTCGATCTGCCGCGTGCTGAGCCCGAGAATCGAGCCGCTCAGGTACACATTGTCGCGTCCGGTGAATTCCGGGCTGAAGCCCGCGCCCAGTTCGAGCAGCGCCGATACGCGCCCGTTCACCGTTACGCTCCCGCTCGAAGGTTGCAGAATGCCGGCGACCACCTGGAGTAGCGTGCTCTTGCCCGACCCGTTCTGCCCCACGATGCAAAACGTCTCGCCCCGCTCGACCGTGAAGGTGACGTCGTCCAGGGCGCGGAAATCCCGATGCCGTCTGGCCCGGTTCAGGGACGCCAATTCGGTGAGCCGGTCGCCGGGCGAGTCGTATATCGCGTAAGTTTTGGAAACCGCACGGAACTCGACGGAGTTCACAATTGAAAGAGAAACACCAGTGTAGCGGAAGTGGGAAGCGTGTGGGATGGCGCAAAAGGAGAGGGCGGCCGCCGGCTCCTCCTGTCTTTGCCATGCCTGCGAGCCTGTCAGATTGCGGCAAAAAGCCGCGGCGCCAATGCACGAAACTAACGGCGCGTCAGGACTCGCAGCCGGTCAGCCGAGGAAGCTGGAAGCCGCCCTGGCGATGGACTGGTTCTATGCACTTCCTCCTTACAAATGACTCCCCCGTTAAGGGGATCGCTTCACGCCCCCTCCGGTAGAGGGGGCCCTAGAGACGGCCTTTCATCCCGTCCCCAATCACACTATGCGCCTGAAAAGAGCGAAAGTCAATATGAGGTTACAGCCACGGCCGACGCGGCTGTTGGAAAACTCCACACCCCCCCCCCCCACGTACCGCGTTAGATACACAACAGTTCCTTGCTCGTCGGCGTCAGTATTTCGCAGCCACTCTCCGTCACCAGCACGGTGTCCTCGATGCGGATGCCGCCCCATCCCTCGATGTAGACGCCAGGTTCGATGGTGATCGCCATCCCCGCCTTGAGCCGCGTCTTGTCGCGCTTGCCGATGCGCGGGGGTTCATGGATCTCCAGGCCCAGGCCGTGGCCGGTGGAGTGAACAAACGCGCGGCCCAGGCCGTGCCCCTCGAGCGTGGCCCGGGCGGCGCGGTCCACTCGCGCCGCCGCGACTCCGGCGCGCACGGCGTCGATGGCCGCCAATTGCGCCTCGAGCACCGCCTTGTAGACACGCTTGACCTTCGCGCCCGGCGAGCCTAGGAACAACATCCGCGTCATGTCGCTGGCATAGCCCCGCTCGAACGCGCCCATATCCACCACCACCAGGCCGCCCTGCTTGAGCGGCGCGGCGGAGGGCTGCGCGTGCGGCAGCGCGGAGCGGACCCCGCCCGCCACGATGGTCTCGAACGCGGGTCTTTCCGCGCCCAACCGGCGCATGCCGTACTCCAACTCGGCGGCGAAATCCTGTTCCTTCGTGCCCGGGCCGAGCCGCGCCACGGCCCATTCGAAGGCGCGCGAATTGGTCCGCACCGAGCGGCGAATGCACTCGGCCTCGGCGGGCGATTTCACCATCCGCAATTCCTCGATCCACCCCCCGGCAGGCTGAAGCGACGCGCGCATCGGCAGGCGGGACTTCAGCGATTCGTAAAGATCGCAGGTCATCCGCGCGGGCTCGTACCCGACGCGCTTCACTCCGAGCCTGGCAATGGCCCCGGCGACTTCGGGCGTCAGCGGGCCTTTAGCGATCTTGATCCGGCAACCGGCGCTCTCCGAATGGGCCTGTATGGCGTAGCGCGGGTCCGTGAACAGGATCGATTTCTCCGGCGTCACCAGCAGGTTCCCGTTGCTGCCGGTGAACCCCGTGAGGTATCTCAGGTTGGGGCTGAACGCCGCCAGGAACGCGTCCAGTTTGCGCTCCGCCAGGCCCCCGGCGACGGCGCCGCGGCGGTCGTCGAACTCGCTACCGGCCACCTTGCCACCCCCTCGCCAAAGCCTGGGCCCGCTGGGCGAAGGCGTCCGCCTGGCTCATGTCGCCGCTTCGCTCCGCCTGGTCGGACTGGTTCAGAAAGAACTCGATGCGCTTCACCAGGTCCTGGTCGCTCGCGCTCAAGCTCCGCCCCCCGATCCGCGCCAGCACGGCCCTGACCTCGCGCTTGCGGGCCTCGGCGGAATCCTTCAGCCTCTTTTGCTCCTCGGCGGACACGATCGCCTGCACGGCGGGGCGTTGCTCCGCCGGGGCGGTCTGCGCGGCTGCGGGAGGAGCCTGACGCGCGGCCGATCCGGAGGCGGCCGGCGCCGCCACGGGCCGCCCGGCGGGCGGAACAGTCGCGAGCGCGTCCGGGTTCAACGGTTGCGGCTCGGGCAGCGCCACTTGCGTTTGTGGAGTGGAGAGCGGGGCGGGCGGCGCCGCGTTGGCCGCCGGTCTAGCGCGCGCCGCGCAGCCGGCCATCGCGAGCGCCAGCGCGCCGGCCAAAACCGCGCACCCGCATTTCGTTTCAGGAGTCATCGGTTATGCCGCAAGCGGCAGGCGGATGAGGAAGGTCGTGCCTTTCCCGGGTTCGCTGGTGAAATCGATTGTACCATCCTGAAGTTGCACGATCCGGAAGGTCATGGCCAGCCCGATGCCCGACCCCTTCGGCTTGGTCGTGAAGTACAGACGGAAGATCTTCTCCCGCAATTCCGGAGGAATGCCGCCGCCCGTGTCCGAGATGCGAAGCTCCGCGGTCTCCTCGTTGGCCAGCGCCTCCAGGCGAAGCGCGCCGCCCCCGGGCATGGCCTCGATGGCGTTCACCACCACGTTCAGAATGGCCTGCTTGAGCAGGTCGCGGTCCGCCCGCGCCTCCACGCCGTCTGCGTCCCAGCGAACCTCGACTTGGATGTTGGAAGCCTCCGCCTGCGGGCGCGCGAGCTGCGCGACCTCTTCCATCAGCTCCCGCAAGTCCACATTCGCGAATGTCAAATCCACCGGCCTGGTGAAATCGAGGAACGTCTTCACCACTTGATCCAGGCGCACGATTTCCCTTGAGATGATTTCTATCTGCTGCGCGATATCGGTATCGCCGCGGGCCATCTTGGCGCGCGCCACCTCCACGTGCAGCAGGATGGCGTTGAGCGGATTCTTCACCTCGTGCGCCACGCCGCCCGTGATGCGGCCCATCGCCACGAGGCGGTCGGCCGTCCGGAGCTGGCTGCCGATGTTGCGCTGCGCCTCGGGATCGCGCAACCGCGCCAGAACGCCCGATCCGGAGCCCGCCGTTCCGGGCAGGCGCTCCAGCGCCTCCACGGAAAGCAGAACCGTCCTCGCGCCGGCCCCGCCTTCCCCGGCGGGCGCCAGCTTGACCCGGCGGTTGCGAACCGGACGGCTCGTGCGCGCCGTCTGCTCGACCGGCAACCCGAGGCCGGTGGACGGCGGGAAAACCTCCGCGATGGTCTGGCCCGCCAGGTAGGCGCGCTCCCGGCCCAGGAACTTCTCCACCGAACCCGAAGCGAAAATGAGCCGTCCCTCGCGGTTGAAGATGAAGACCGCGTCCTCCAGGTCCTGCAACACGCGGTCGATGTTCCCGCGCAGATCGGAGACCTCGAACTGAGCCCCGCGCAACCGCTGGCCGAGCAGGCTCACCTTCGAGGCCATCGCGGAAAGCTCGTCGCCGGCGGGCGCGCCGGTCCCGTCCGGTTCGGGTTCCAGATCGCCGCTCGCCGCCAGATCCAGCATGCGGCCGATTTGCCCGAGCTTCCGGAAGGTCACCGCCGAAGCCAGAAACGCGATCATGGCCGCGCCGGCCAGCGCCAGCAGCGAGACGGCGGCCGCCCCCGCGAGGCTCTTCTGGATGTCTCCGAAGATCAGCGCCGGGGCGACGATCACCCGCACGTAGACCAGCGGCTGGCCTTGCGCGCCCAACGCCTGCTCGAGCTGGTAGTACCGCGCGTCGCCGGCAACCAGCAGCCTGGCCCTCCCGTACCAGCCGGCCGTGCGGACCAGCGTCTCGAAGTCCGGGTATTTGGGCGGCGCGGAGCCGGCGCGGTCCTGTTCGCTGTCCGCCAGGATCTCGTTCGCCGGGCTGACCACGGCCACCTCGACGATGGCGCGCGACGCCGCCAGAACGTTCACCAGCGCGCCGGAAAGCTCCGGATCGCGCAGAGCGTCGCGCAACGCCGCGCTCCGCCGCCGGTTCAAGGCTTCGCCCACCAGCTCGGCCGCCACGTTCTTCATCAACTGAGCGCGTTCGAGCGTCGCGTCGAATTCGAGACGCGTGACGTTCGCGAGGTCCACCGCCGAGATGGCCCCCGCGATAAGGGTCGCCACCAGCGCCGACCCCACCGTCAGCTTGGCCTTGAGCGTCATGGTTGAACTAGAAGACAGGAGTCAGAAGTCAGAATAAAGACCCGGGATTCTGACTCCTGTCTTCTGACTTCTGTCTTCTCCTACGGTATCAGCAGCAGCTTCCCGGCGGTCCTGCGTCCTTCCAGATCGCGGTGCGCCGCGGCCGCCTCCGCCAGCGGGTACTCGCGGCCGATGCGCAGTTTGAGCTTGCCCTCGGCGATCCAGCCCAGCACTTCGCCCGCGCGCCACAGCAGCTCCTCGCGCGTCGACACGTAGTGCCCCAGGCTCGGACGCGTGAGGAAGAGCGAGCCTTTTGCGTTGAGAATCGTGGGGTCGAACGGCGGCACGGGGCCGCTCGATTGTCCGAACAGCGCCAGCAGGCCGCGCGGCCGCAGCGAATTGAGGCTCTTCTCGAATGTGGTCGCGCCCACCGAATCGTACACCACGTCCACGCCGCGGCCGCCGGTCAGGCGCTTCACTTCCGCTTCGAAATCGGTCCGCGTATAGAAGATGATCTCATCCACGCCGTTTTCGCGCGCCACGGCCGCTTTCTCTTCGGTGGAGACCGTGCCGAACACGCGCGCGCCGGACATCTTGGCCATCTGCGCGATCAACCCGCCGGCCCCGCCCGCCGCGGCGTGGACCAGGCACGTGTCGCCGCTCTTGAGCGCGTACGTGGAGCGCGTCAGGTAGTGCGCCGTCATACCCTGGAGCAGGGCCGCGGCGGCCGTCCGGAAGTCCATATCGGCGGGAATCTTCACCAGTTGCGCGGAAGGAACCAGCGCGTAATCGGCGTACGAGCCGCGCGGCATGGCGTAGGCCACCCGGTCGCCCGGCGCCACCTCGGACACCTCCGCGCCCACCGATTCGACGGTCCCGGCGCCCTCGCTGCCCAGCGCGATCGGAACCTCGGCCTTGTACAGCCCCTTCCGAAAATACACATCGATGAAGTTGACCCCGATCGCCGCCATCCGCACCAGTGCCTGCTTCGGTCCGGGCCGCGGCGTGGCGGATTCCACTAGCCGCAAGTTCTCCGGCCCGCCCGGCTCCATCGCCAGAATCGATCTCATCGTCTGCCTCCCCCTCCACTTCAGCCCTGGTGGGGCGGGCGCCCTCGCCCGCGCCGGACCCCCTGGTCCGGCTCTTGCGCGAACCTGATTCGAACGCCGGAACGATCCCGGCGGGACATTGGCCCGCAGGCTGGGAAACCGCCCTCATTCGCGCTAACCCTAAGCTTAACCTCAGCCAGACCCAAGCCGCCAGGGATCCTTTTGCACTGGGTGTGCGACATGAAAGCGGGCGGGACTGTCGAACTGCACGTCAGCGGAACAAATCTGGAAGTACGCTGTACTTACGGTCACTGACTCGTGGTGGGGCGGAC
>CAIRXZ010000337.1 GCA_903882645.1 uncultured Acidobacteriia bacterium
ATGGCATGGTAGAGGCGGGGGATGCCGGCCGCGATCGCTAGAAAACGAAGTTCAGGCCGCCACGGAAACTCCGCGGAGTCTCCACCAGCAGAACGTGCTGGCCGCCGGCGGTAGCCAGCGGCAAATACCCCTGCGCGAGCAAGTTCCTCAGGTCCGCCGTGATCTCAACCCGGCACGGGCGTCCGAAGATACTGGGAACGGGCTGCCGGAAGTAGACGTTCAACCCCGGCATCGGGCGGTTTGGTTGCGTGCTGTAGAGATGCCCCGGCATCGCCCAGTGGTTGTCGGCCAACTGGTAGCTGGCGATGACGTGAGTGCCGGTTCCGGGCGCCGTAGCGGCCACACGCGCGGTGATCGCCCGCTTGCGCCCCGTCCGAATCATGGCGCGCAGCTCGTCCGGGTTGTGGCTTTCGATTTCCCGGTTCGCGGCCGTGAGCGCGCCCATGGAACCGTACATGAGCGTGGCGCTGAATCGGGAGCCGGCATCCTGCGTGACGGCCGCTGTGTATCCCATGCTCCGATAATCGCCGGCGTTGAAAATCGAGTTGCCCCCGAACATGTCGGCGAGCACGTCGGCGGCGGAGTACAGGCCGTCCGGCGCCACCATGGTCAGCGCCGCGTTGGTGACCGTTTCGCTAAAGGCGGAGGCCTCATACGTTCGGGACCCCGCCTTGCGCGAATAGCTCGCTTCGTATTCCTCGCCGCGTTGGATCCTGGGCTTGCCGCCGCGCACCGAGACGCGCGGGAACAGGCCCAGCGAGTTCAGGCTGCGCTGGAGTCCGCCGTCGCCGGCCGCGGGGCCAGCCAGGTCCGGCCGCGCATTCCCGGAGGTGTAGGCAATCGCCAGCTCGCCGCCGTCGCTCAGCGAATAGTGCAAGCGCGCGTACGGGCTGAAGGAGTTCAGGCGGTCCAGAAAAGACACCGAATCCATGGTGAACCCGTACTGCAACGTCGCGTGATCGGCGATCTGGGTCCGGTCGTCGAAGCTCGCCGACATCGAGCGCAGCATCGGCATGGGGGACTCCGCTCCGGCCAGCGCCGCGGCCAGGCGCCCGGGCAGATAGATCTGCCGCACCGTCACCGAGACTTCGGGACCTCCCTCGGCTCCGTTGCGCCGGTAGCCGGTACGAAACGCCGCCATCGGCATACCCGTCTGGGAGGCGGCTCCCAGATTGCCGCTCACTTCGAGCGTATTGTTGCCGAACACCGAAGTAGCCAGCGCGAACGCGGCGCCCAGATCGGCCTCATTGGCGATGCCCGCCGCGGGCTGGTCCCCCGCGGACACCCTCACGATGCCCCGAGTCTCGGAAAAAACGGCGCTGCGGGTGGAACTCCGGGGCGCCTGGGACAGCGCGCCGCCCGCGAAGCGAAGCACGGGACGCGTCGAGGAACTGCCGCGCAACGCCCACTTCCAATCGTCGGTCATGAGGCTGCCGTTCTCGATGGGCGGGTAGGACAACTGGATGGAACTGAAAAGCGCGTTCAGGTTCACCGCCAGCAGGCTCCGCATTCCGGGCTGGACCAGGATGCCGCTTCTCAACGCCGGGACAAACGCCGCCAGCGTGACACGCACGGAGTAGATGTCGGGGAAAAGACCGGGGAACTTGAACTCGCCGCGATCGTCGGTCAGCGCCCTGTCGCAAATGCGTTCCTGCCGGTTGTAGAGCAGAATCGCGGCGCCCATCCGGGGCGTTCCGGCCGAGTCGGTCACGCGCCCCGCGATCGCTCCGGAAAGCTGGACTGCGTCCACGGCGCGGGCGGCGCGGGGGATGCTCGCGCAGGCTAGCGCGAGCGCCAGGTATACCGCCGTCTTGTGCGTCCTCTCAAACATCAGCGACGCTCATCCGAGTGGCGGGGCTGTCCGCCGCTACTCTAGGTTACCGTAAACTGGGCCGTCGGCGTTAGCACCTGGTTCCGGATTTTGTCGGTAACCCGCAGCCGAATGGTGTACACGCCCGGGGCCAGAGTCCTCAACGGGAGAAGCTTTTCGATCGTCACCTGGGCGCAGGAGGCATTGGGCATCTGCGCGATGTCCTCGGTGTAATCGAAGATCTTGTCGTTGGCTCCGTTTTTCAATACTACGTATTCTACCTCTCCGGACGGCTTCCGGGTGGCCTCGTCTTGTCCGAAGTTGTAAAGCTTCAGGTAAATGCCCATTTTCTCGTCGCGCTTGAAAACGTCGCCCAGGCGCGGCCGCACCTTCGATCCGCCGATCACGAACGGCCCGGAGCCAATGCTCTTCATGGAGACCGCTTCAATCTGGTCCGCCAGGATCATGGTGCTGACGCTCAGCTTGTCCGCGTCCAGACGCGGCACATCGAGCGCCTGCTCGTAGGTGCTCTTCGTCCCGGCCACCAGGTCGCTGGCCACAATGTCGATCCTGTATCTACCCGGCGCCAGCGGGACCGCCTTTTGGTAGAGCGAGCGCTGCTTGGCGTAGTCCTGGAGCATCTCCGGCGGGCTATCCACGGTGACCGTATCCTCGAAGACGTTTACCCTCCGGCGGGTCATCGTCGTGATTCGGGCATAGATGTCCACGACGGCCCGCTGCACGCCGTCCTTGGCCTGAAATTGCAGGTCCTTGTTCGCGAACTCGAGGGTGAAATACGCCATCACGGACGCGTCGGTGACCGGGAAGTAGGCCGTATGCACCTTCATCGGCAGGATGCTATAGCTGACGTGCGAATCGACGAGCGCCTCGAGGTCCTTGAACTTCACCTCGGGCGGCTTGAACAGGTTGGTGTACTGGGCCAGGCGGGTGAAGGGGTTCTGGCTCTCCATCATCTCGTCGACTGGGACGCCCAGATGCGTGCCGTCGGTCCGGGTGAACCGGTCGTTCTTGTTGGTAACGCCCATCTGCTCGTACCACGTAAGGCCGGCGCCCGGCGCATAGAGCAGGGCGTCCTTTTCGGACGGGTCCATGGTCATGCGGAACTCGCCCGACATGGTGGGGTCGACGAACTCGATAACCACGCCGGTCCCGACGCCCTCGATGTACCGGTAGCGCCACTGCTGGAACGGGAACGTGGAGGTCGTGCCGCCGCCCTCTTCGCGGGGCCGCTCGTAGGTGCCGCCCGAGGAATGATCGTCGATATCGTCGGGCGGGCCGTACGCGATGTAGATGCGCCCGCGGTCGGTCTTCCAGCCGGGGATGCCCGACGCGAAGTGCTCGTTCGCGTAAGCGATGCGGCGGTAGTGCTCTTCCTTGAACTCGTTCTCGACGGTGTCCGGCGTGGGATCGCGCCGCAGCCAGAACTGCTCGATGAACTGCTCGCGCTCATCGTCGGTCTGGAGACGCTTGAAAGCGTCGCGCTCTTCCTGCGTGATGATGTAGGCGACGTCCTCGTTCAACCATTTCCGGTAAGGCGTCTCCAACTCCTTCTTGAGCTTGTCCTCGTTCCGCTTCTTCTCCTTCTCGGTCAGGGGCCTGGCGATGGTTTCCCGTTGAGGTTGGGCCGGGGGGGTCCGATCTTGCTGCGGCGCTGCAATCAGGTACAGCGCCACGGACGTCAACGCACACAAAACAAAAAGGCGTAGGGTCTTCATACGGCTTGCCGCTCCCCAGTGCAGGGCTGGTTCGGCTGTTATCTATTGTAGATCCCATGCTTTGCGCGGTCAATCCGTGAAAGGAAGCCACAGGTGTGCAAAGAAGCAGTCAGCCTTCAGCTTTTCGGCTTCGCCTTCGGCGCAGCGGCGGCCGGCGGCAGATGGTAATCCAGGCGCGGGATAGCGCGTCTACCATGGAGGTTATGATCTGGCTGCTGCTGTTGTTGGCGCTGGCGCCTCCGGCGGGCTTCGCGCAATCGAAAACCGCGCAGCAAAAGCGGCCGCCGGCGCGGAAGAACGCGCCGGCTGCGGCGGCCCCGGCCACCAAGTGGCCCATCCAAACCCTCGCGGTGGAAGGCAACCAGGCCTATACGAGCGAGCAGGTGCTGGCTATCGCGGGCCTGAAAGTGGGGCAGATGGCCGGCAAGGACGAATTCGACGCGGCGCACGACCGCCTGCTCGCCACCGGCGCTTTCGATACGGTGGGATACAAGTTCGAACCCAGACCGGACGGGAAAGGGTACGCCGCGAGTTTCCAGGTGGCCGAGGCCGGCATTCTCCCAGTGCGTCTCCACGATCTCGGCGTACCCGACGCGGAGTTGGAAAGCGTGCTGCGCCTCAACGATCCGCTCTTTTCCCTGGAGAAACTGCCCACCACCAGGCAGGTGATCGACCGCTGGACAAACCGGATCAGGGAGTACCTGGCATCCAAGAACCTGGACAACAAGATCATGGGGAACGTGGAGCCTTGGCCGGACCAGTTGGCCATCGTGTTCCGGCCCGCGAGGGGTTTGCCGGCGGTCGCCGAAGTGACTTTCGAGGGAAACAAGGCGGTCTCGCAGACTGGGCTGCGGGACGCCGTCGCGGGCGCGGCGGTGGGCGCGCCCTACACCGACGGTATGTTTCGCGCAATCCTGGAAGCTTCCATACGCCCGGTTTATGAAGCTCACGGCCTTCTGCGCGTGGCCTTCCCCCAACTCCGCGCCGAGCCGGCCAAGGACGCCGACGGCCTCAGCGTGTTCGTCACCGTGAGCGAGGGCGAGAGCTACAGGTTCGGCAACGTGGGGATCGCCGGCCTCACGCCGCTTCCGCCCGGGGATCTGCTCAAGCTCTGCGACTTCAAGACTGGAGACCTGGCCAACTTCGACCGCGTGAAAGACGGCCTCGCGAACATACTCAAGGCCGCGCGGCGCGCCGGATACCTGGATGTTCAGGTCAAGGCGGACCGCAGCGTCCACGACGCCGAAAAAACCGTGGATGTCGCCCTGAGCGTCGAGGCCGGGCCGCAATACACGATGGGGAAACTGGAGATCGCGGGTCTCGATCTCACCGCGGAGGCCCAAATCAAGCGCATCTGGACGATCAAGGAAGGCAAGCCGTTCGACCCCGATTACCCGGATTACTTTCTGAAGCGGGTGCGCGACGACGGGCTTTTCGACAATCTGGGTGCCACTAAGTCCGCGACCCAGATCGACGCGAAGAAACACACGGCCGATGTCACGCTGACGTTCGCGGGGGCGAACCCGACCCAGGGCGCGCCGAACCGGCGGCGGCGGGTTGGGCCGTAGGCGCCTGCGGCGCCAACATCGACGGGGTCGATGTTGGGAAGCCAGGAGCCAGAATCACGCAGGTGTTGTGCATTCTGACTTCTGACTCCTGGCTCCTGTGGCCCCGCAGGGGCCGCTCGTTCGGGGCGCAGCCCCGGACGAACTACCCCAGCTTCCACAAGATCTGGCGCAGCATGCCGAGCAGCACCGGCGCGTCGCGGGCGGCGATGTTGAGGCGGCGAACCAGGCGGCGGGCCTTTTGTTCGGTCGAGGCGGCGGTGGCCGGATTCACGTAACCGCTCTGCCGCAGGGCGTCGAGCAGCAGCGCGGTGACTTGTTCGTTCTCGGCGGCGGAAGCGGGCGCGATCCTTGCCGGCCGCGCCTGAACGGCCTTGGGGTTGCGCGCCAGCTCGTACAGACACAGCGCCACGGCCTGCCCCAGATTCATCGAAAGGCCGGGATCGACAGTGGGTATGCGCAACAGCCAGTGGCAGTGGCTGAGGTCGTCGTTCGAGAGGCCGAATTTCTCCGAGCCGAACAGCAGCGCCACCGGCCCTTGCGCCAGCGCGCGCTTGACGATCCGCGCGCCGTATTCCAGACGGCGGACGGGGTGCCGCAGCTCGCGATGCCCCAGCGAAGTGGCGCCTACCACGAGCAAGCTATCGGTGATCGCATCGGCCGTGCCGGCGCACTCCTCGGCCGCTTGCAGCAGGGGAGCGGCGCCCACGGCCGAACGCGCTTCGCGGAAAGCCACGTCGTACGGTTGGACCACGCGCAGCCGCGCGAACCCGAAGTTCGCCATGGCGCGCGCGGCCGCCCCGATATTGAGCGGATTCCGCGTCTCCACCAGCACGACGCGCAGATTGTCTTTCCAGTCCGTGGCGATGCTTTGATGGTAGCGTGCCGCCGCCGGCGGTGCTATGCTACCCGTTTCGGGAGGGACGAAATGCCGGCCAAGACGGCCAAGGCGCCGGCGCGGGTCAAACGCGCCAAACCGCCGGGTAGAATATTGCCAATGCCCCGCGTGCTGGTCATCCACTGGAACGCTTCGGAAGCCGCCGAGCGCGCGCGCCGCGTGCGGGAGGCGGGCTTCGAGGCCGATTACTATTCCGGACCGGGCGGCGCCGGTTTTCGCGCGCTGGCCGAGAACCCGCCGGACGCCGTCGTCATCGACCTGAGCCGCATTCCTTCGCAGGGCGGGGCCTGCGGGATCGCGCTTCGCCAGCGCAAAGCCACGCGCCTGGTTCCGCTGGTCTTTATCGAAGGCGATCCGGAGAAGACCGCAAGCGTTCGCGCCCTGCTGCCCGACGCAATCTACACTACGTGGAGCCAGGCCGGCGCGGCGCTGAAGCGGGCCATGCGCGCCTCGCCGCGGCAGCCGGCCGTGCCGGGCATATTCGCCGGTTACTCCGGCACGCCCCTCCGCAAGAAGCTTCGCATCCGGGAAAACTCGGTGGTGGCGCTGCTCCACGCGCCCGAGGGGTTCGAGGCGAAGCTCGGTCCCCTGCCCGCCGGCGTGCGGCTTCGGAAGCAGGCGGGCGAAGCCGATGTGATCCTGGCGTTCGTAAGATCCGCGGCCGCGCTGGGCCGGGAGCTTCCCGCGCTGTGCCGCGTTATGCGCCAGGGACGCACGCTGTGGATCGTCTGGCCGAAGAAAACCTCCGCGCTGGCGGGCGACCTTGGCGAACTCGAGGTGCGGGAAATGGGGTTGGCGGCGGGGCTGGTGGATTACAAGGTGTGCGCCGTGGACGAGACGTGGTCCGGGCTGGCTTTCGCCGCGCGGGGCGCCAAGCGCCTCCAAGCATAGTACTGCTCTCTTGGAAACCGCTGGCAACCCCGTGGCGCAGGCACTCTTGCCTGCCGGGTCGAGACTCGTCTCGACCCGCTTCCTGGCTTGCCCACCAAGCGCCGAGATGAGTCTCGGCGCGGCAGACTGAGAGTCTGCGCCACGAAAAAAAAGGGCGCAACGCCCATAGGAGCGTTGCGCCCGAAAATGCTCGATCCAGTTCGAAGCTAGAACGTGATCTTCGCCCCGAGCTGGACGTTGCGGCTGCCGTTGAATGAACCCGTGACGTTCGAATACGAGGAGACGTCCAAGGTGGTTCCGTTGACGCTGAAATTCGCGTGGTTGAACGTGTTGTACATTTCCAGCCGGAGTTGCAGCGCGGTGCGCTCACTCAGCTTGTTGTTCTTGTAAAGGCCGAGGTCGAGGTTCCAGGATCCCGGCGTGTAGAAGGTGTTGCGTCCCAGCAGGTTGCTCGGGAACGGCCCGAAATCGCTGAGCTCCGTCTTCGGATTGGCCCATGTGCCGATCGCGAACCTGGTCGAGCCCAGCAGATAGTAGTTGTAGGTGTCAGGCGTGGCGGTAGCAACATTGGTCACTCCCATTCGCGGAAGAGCGGCGGTGATGGATTGCGCGCGCGTGTAGTAGGTGTAATCGTTGCTGCCGTCGTACAGCGTAAACGGGCCGCCCGTGCTCGCCGTGAAAATCGGGGCGAACTCCCAGCCGCCCAGGATCTTGTCCGCGGTGGTGTGGCCCTTGAACACCGGCACATTCCAGGTTCCCGAAATCACCATGCGTTGGCGGACGTCGAAATCGGCGTTGCCGCGGTCGAGCATGGGGTTATAAGGATCCATGAACCCGAGCTCGTAGTTACCTTCCTCGCCGGCGCTGAACGTGCTGCTCAGGTTGTCGATGGCGTGGGACCAGGTGTAGTTGGCATCGAGCGTAATGCCGGTATGAGCGACGTCTCTCATCAAGACGCGCCCAATCAAGGCGTTGTAGTTGGAGATGCCGCCGCCGCCGCGCCAGTTGATGTTCCCGTATTGCGGGTTCAGGCGGGCCGTGCAGTTTCCGAACGAGCCAGGGGAACTGCCTGGCGTGCAGGGCACATTGTTGTACATGTTGCCGGCGCTGATCTTATTGACGCTCGTGATGGCGTACAGATTCTCGCCGGCCGAACCCGAATATGAGACGCTGCCCAGGACCTTGGGGGTGAACTGGTGCTCCAGAACGAGGCTGAACTGGTGGGCGTACGCCTGCTTGATGTTGGGGTCCACCGCGCGCAGGGTGACGGCCGGCAGAACCTTACTGCCAGTGGTCCCGGAGAGCGGCCCAACGTTACTCACGGAGACGGGGATGGTCGGCAGATCCACGCCGGCCGTCAGTCCCAGCACCGCATAAGCGGGCGGGTTCTGAATGACGTTGAAGGTCACGTTGCCGAAGTTGCGCTCGAAACCGATGCCCCATCCGGCGCGCAGGCTGGTCTTGCCGTCGCCGCTGATGTCCCACGCAAGACCGACGCGCGGAGCGAAGTTCTTGCTGCCCGGGACCCAAAGGCCGCCCACCGGGCTGCTGCCGGCGATCTGAACGGAACCGTTCGCAACCTGCTGCTGGAAGGTCGAGCCGGACCCAAGATAATAGTTCGAATCGAGCCCGGGGTGCTTGTTGTGCTGCGTGCCGTAATACTCATACCGCAGGCCCAGGTTCAGGGTAACGTTTCTGGAGATCTTCCAGGTGTCCTGGGCATACAAGGCGGCTTCCTTGTAACGGTTGCTGCGGGTGAAGTCCGGGGGACCCACCGGCAACGTCAGCGTGCCGCCAGGGAACTTGCCCTGCGGATTGACGGCCGCGTTGAAGGAGTAGAGCTGGCCGTTGATCAGGTTATCGAACGCTTTGCCCTTGTTGGTTCCCAGCGTCTCCACGGCTTCCTCGTAGGCGCCGAACATGCGGTTATCGCGCATATACTCAAACTGGCCGCCGAACCGGAAATTGTGTTTGCCAACGACCTTGCTGAGATCCTCCGCCACGACCGCGAAATTCTGCGGGCCGCCGAAGGGGATCGCGCTGCCGGGGTTCCAGGGCAGATAGCCGGGGAAGGTGATTCTGTAACCCAGCAACGTCTGCGTGCCGGACGCCATGTAGAGGGTCGGCCCCACCGGAGCCGTGCCCAGCGGCTGCTGGTCGTTCTGCCGGTTGAAACTGAGCCGCGTCTGGCTGATGAAGGTCGGGCCGAACGAGTGCGTCATCGAAAGCGTGACGTGGTTGTTGACGTCGGTCACGCCGGTGTCGTAACCCGCGTACGGGCTTGAGGCATTCGTGCCGGGGAACTGATTTACGTTCTGCAACGCGTACTTGAAGGAGATCTGCGTCACGTCGCTCTTGTTGTAGTCGATGTTGCCGACTATCTGGTACTGGTTCTGGGGAGTGCCGCCGCCCGCGCCGGCCGGGAGCCGGTAGGTGTCCTGGCTGAACATCGGCGTGTTCGCCGGCAGCGAGTTGCACGGCCCGGCGACCGCGCCTCCGGTGCAAGGGTTGGAACCGTTAGCGGCCAAATAGGTGTTCGTATAGGTATTCACAATCGTGGCATCGGGCCGCAGCTTTCCGTACGCCGCGAAGAAGGCCTGCGAGGCCGGCGCCATGAGGCTGATGAACTGCGAGGTGGGAACAATGTTCGTCGCGGTCGCCCAACTGCGGATGCGCAGCCACTCGGTGTTCTGGAAAAAGAACAGCTTGTTCTTCTTGATCGGCCCGCCGATCGAGTAACCGAAGTTGTTGCGGTCGAAGATGCCCTGCGGCAGGCTGTGGGCGTTGTTATAGAAGCCGTTCGACGCAAAAGCCGAAACGCGGTTGAACCAGTATGCGGAGCCGTGGAAATCGTTGCTTCCGGACTTGGTCACCACGTTTACCACGCCGCCCGAGGCGCGCCCCACTTCCGCCGTGTAGCCGCTCGTCAGAACGGAGTATTCCTGGACCGAGTCCATGGGAACCGCCTGACCGATGCCCGCGCCGAATTCGTCGTTGTTCGCCACGCCATCCAGCATGATGTTCGTGCTGGCCGAGCGCATCCCGTTAATCGCATAACCGACGCCGCGGCCGTCCGGGTCGTTCGGCGAGATGTTCGGCACCGTGGCCACCAAGGCGTACGGATCGCGGTTCACCGACGGCAGTTCCATGACCGACTGGGTGCTGATCGTGCTGCCGATTGTCTGCGACTCGGTGTTGACCTGCACCGCGGTCGCCGCGACCTCGACGGTCGTGGACGTGTTGCCGACCTCCAGGCGCGGATCCACGCCGACCTTGGCGCCGACCTCGACCTTCACTTGGCGCTTCTGCGTCGCGAAGCCGGCCGCCCCAATCGTCATCTCGTAATCGCCCGGCGAGAGGTTCGAGAGCACGTACATGCCAGCGCTCGTCGATGTGGTGGCGCGCATCGCGCCATTCGCGACGTTCTTCGCCGCTACACTCGCGTTCGGAATGGCGGCGCCCGTACGGTCGAAGACCGTTCCAGTGATTTGGCCGGTTTCCGTCTGCGCCAGAGCGGCTACAGCGAGCAGCAACGCCAAGGCAAACAACGCGAGGCCCCGCCTCGTATAAACTGATCCAAAACTCAGATGTACGGCTCTCATCTAACCTCCCAACTCAACTCTGTGGATTCTGTAGTGACCGGACTCGGATGCGGCCAGCCAAAACTGCCGGGCGCGGGGCACTACATTCCCTCGCGCCAGTCCAAAACTCCGCAACGCACAGGAGCGGAAGCCTGCCCGGCAATAGGGGGCGGCTACTCCTGCATGTGTACTAACGTAACGCTAGTGCGGGTCCTTTGCAAGTGGAAGATGCGGTTCAGTTTATCCGAATCCCCCCAGGCTGTTTTCTACAAAAATCAGGAACATCCATCCCAGGGAGGTGTTCACGCTCCGCCACCGGGGTGTAACCTCTTATGCGGGCGGCGGTTAAGGCTTATGAATTCCTGGATAAGGTACTGGTACTAGGCGAGTTAGAACCAGCATCCGGCTGGAGCGGCAAGATTAAGATTACATTAAAACGAGAGAAAAACGACGGTGCATGGAAGAAGCCGCGCACGGGCGCCGCATGATCCTCCAGGTTGTGGCCGGCTTGACGCGGCGGGCCTCCACGGCACTCTTTCCCCGGCGCGCAAGAACCGACGCAACGCCCGCGAGGAGCGTTGCGCCTGGGCGGCGGCGCGCGGCGCTGGAAGAAGAAAAACCGGCGCCCCTCGTCACGGAGAAGCGCCGGCCCGTGGTCCGAATGGAAAACTAGAAAGTCAAGTACAGCCCGAACTGCAACTCACGCCGGCCGTAAAAATTGCTCGTGACTTTGCCGAACGTGGTGGACGTCAGGGTCTGGTCGCCTACGTACCAGGTGTCGTGGTTGAAGATGTTCTGGGCGTCCATGCGCAACTCCGCGGCGACGCGTTGCGTGATATGGGTCATCTTGGCCATCTTGAAGTCGAAGTCCCAGTCCCACGGCCCGGAGAACATGTTGCGCTGCAGACCGCCCAGCGTGCCGGCGCCCGGTTGGGTGAAAATCTGGCCCGTGAAGAGCGCGGCCCCATCCGCCGCCACGGCCGTGCCGTTGGCCGGGTTCAGGTTGGCCTGCGGGAAGAACCACACGCCGTTGCCGTTCTTGTAAGTCTGGAACAACTGGTCCAGTTGCGGCAAGGTGTAGGTGGAGCTTGCCGTGTTCGTTCCGGAGGAGCGCGCCGCCCTGTTTAGCGTCCCGCGGCTGGAGTATACCGAGAACGGCGTCCCCGATTGCAGCGTCCAGATCCCGGACATGTTCCACCCGCTGATAATCCTGGATGCGATCGGGTTGTGGAAGTCCAGCGCATGGCCCTTTCCGATTGGAAACTCGTAGTAATAGTTGGCCTTGATCTGGTGCGTGATGTCGTACCCCGCGGCGCGCCGCCGTTCGAGCTTGGCGTTGTTCATGTCCAGGAACGGCTCGAAATCGGTCTGGCCTGTCCCGTCGTTGTCGCTCAGCACCTTCGAGAATACGTAACTCCCCTGGAACTGCAGGCCATGGGCGAAGCGGTGCGTGATCTCCGTCTGCAAGCCGTTGTAGGTGGAGTTGCCGTAGTTGGTCAGCACGTTGCCGCCCTGCTCGTTCGGATTGCGGAAGAAGTTGTACGGCCCATTGACCAGGTTGGTCTGATAGAAGTTCGCCAGCTCGCCGACCTGTCCGGTCTGCAGGTAGCCCCGAACGGTGGAGTTCGTCAGGTAACCGGAGCTCGGCATCGCGTTGAAAAACGGCGTCGGCTGGCTGCCCGCGATGTTCGCGTTGTACGTGGCGACAAAGGTGCCCGTGGCCGCCTGCGCCAGCCAGCCATTGTTGGCCGCGGCCAGGAACGGCTGCAGGAGCTGGCCGATCTGGACTTGGTTGTAGTCGAATCCCCGGATCTGCTTGGTGGAATGGTTGCCGACGTACCGCACCTCCAACAACGTCCCCTTGATCGAACGCTGCACGCTGATGTTCCACTGTTGCACGTAGGGCGTGGTCAGACCGGGATCGGGCATGGCCTCGGCGTTGGTCGTCGTGAGGGCGTAGTTGTTGGCGAAGGTGCGCGGCACCATGTACGTCGGAGTCGGAACGGTCACCACGCCGTTGGCGAACCGGCCGTCCAGCGAGGTGGGCGACGTGACCGAGGATGTGAGACCGGAATTGGTCGCCTGGGCGTTATCCGCGGCGCGGACCACGTTGTCGTTCACAAACGAAATCGCGTACCCCCCGCGGAAGGCCCACTTGCCCTCGCCGGTGGGATCCCATGCCAGACCGACGTTCGGCGCGAAGTGCTTCTTGCTCGCATTCCACCACGGCCGGCCGACGGAGCTGCCCGCGAAGTTAAGCTGCGCATTGGGATCGAGGATCGTCTGTACGACGTTGTTGTTCTCCAGCACCGGCAGCAGAGCCAGGCTGTCGCGCTCGTCGGTCGCCGGGTAGTAATCCCAACGCACGCCGAGAGTCGCGGTCAACCGGCGGCTGACCTTCCAGTTGTCCTGCACGTATAGCGCGTAGTTGTTCTGGATATCGTGCCGCCAGGTGCCGTAGTTCGGCACGTAGCCGCTGGTTCTGGTCTGCACGTTGAACGTCTGCGTGTAGTTGGTGTAAAGCCCCGCCAGCGTCGCCATCAGGGTGTTCGCCGCGGAGAGGTCCGTGCTCGCCGCCCCCGGCATCTGCGTGGTGGTCAGTCCGGCCGTGGTGAGCCCCAGACCCAGAGAGTAGGAAGGCGTGATGCCGGCGTCGTTGAATTGCTCGATGCGCACGTCCTGCATCTGGTAGCCGAACTGCACGTTGTGCGAACCATGCACCCAGTTCGCGTTATCTGCCAGGTTGTATGTGTTGGTGTGGCGGCCCTGCGTGCGCAGCACCCCGGAAACCGGGTTCGAATACGTGGTGCCCGTGATGAAATAGCTCGGGATGTTCTGCGAATCCAGAAAGACCCCGTTCGCCAGGTTGAACCCGGCGCGAACCTCGTTCGTCATGTTGGCCTTCGGATTGAACCGCCACATGCCCGAGACGAACTTCGAGGGGTTGTTGTTGGATTGGAGAGGAGCCAGGGTGTAGGTGGGGTCCTGGTCGGGCCGGTCGAGTATGTCCCGGTTCCAGGCGTAGGTCCCGGCGAACGAGTTCCTGACCGAATAGATGTAGTCCACCCTGGCCGTGACGTTGTCGCGAAGTTCGTTGTCCCGCCTCAGCAGCGAGTACCCCGCTGTGTTGCGGACGAAGGCCGCGGTGGAATCGCCAACGTTGTAATTGTTGATGTTGCTGGCGTCGGGCACCTGCGCCAGGTAACCGTTCATGGTCGTATCGGCCGTGCGGCCCATCGCCTGGAGGATGTTCACCTGATGGATGGTCCCGCCGCTGTCTTTGTACGTGTAGATGCCGTTGCGGGCGGTCGACGTCAGGATCGTGTAGTTCCTGGTGGTCTGCTCGTGGTCCCTGGAAGCCTCATAGTTGCCGTAGTAGAACAGCTTGTTCTTGATGATGTGGCCGCCCAGCTTGCCGCCGTCCTGGTTGCGGTTCTCGAACGGCTTCTTGATGCCCGACTGGTTGTTGAAGAACGAGTTGGACCTGAAATAGTTGTTACGGTTGACCGCGTACAGGCCGCCATGGATCTGGTTGGAACCGGACGGCGTGGACATCGACACCTGCGCGGACCCGCCGTAGTTGGCGGCGCTGGCGTTGGAAGTCGATACCGTCATTTCCGACACCTGGTCCATCAGCAACTGGTTCGGCATGTAGTCCATGTCGTTGGTGCGGATGAAGTTGTCCTGGATGTTGATGCCGTCGAGGGTGACGTTGGTGTATGTGGAGCGCTGTCCGTTGATGCTGGTCGTCCCGCGGCCCACGTTGACCCCGGCTTGCGTGTACACGGCCGCGATCGGGTTCCGGTCGAGCATCACGCCCCTCTCGATCTGGGTCATCGAGATCGTGCTCGATACTTCGGAGTTGCTCGTCTGGACCGTGGTCCCGGCTTCGGTGACTTCCACCGTCTGCGTGACGCCGGCCACCGTCAGTTTGATCGCCGGAACGCTCAGCGTGCGGTCCGCGTCGATCTTGACGCCTCCCACCACCGCCTTGAGGAAGCCCTTCGCCTCCACAGCCAAGTCATACGTGCCGGGTGGAACCGACGAAATCGTAAAGGCCCCGCTCGTGGTGCTCTTGGTGCTGAACGCCGCGGCGCCGCTGCCCGGCAATTGGAGGGAAACCACCGCCTCCGGGACGGCTGCGTCGGTCGGATCCACGACCACCCCCGTCACCGCGCCGGTAATCTGCGCATACATCGTCATGGCCGCGGCGAACAACACCGCCAGCGAAAATGCCAAAACTCGCAAACGATTCATAAAACCCCCGTTTCAGCCGGAAACCTCGGTATCCGGCTCGCAATTCTCTTCCTTCGTCAAAACGAACACACCACCCCATGCCGCGAAAAACAGACGCGGACCGTCGCGGTTCGTTGACTGATTTTGGACTAGTCTAACGCAAATCACGAGAGGATTACAAGCTCGTTAGGTCTTTTACAGCGATTCCGCATCCGTGGCAGTTGGGTGCGGGCAAGCAGCGGTATCGAAAGGGATTCCGAGGTTTTGGGCGAGCTGGGCAACTTCGGATGGGCATTGGGTGGGCTTGGCGGGGTCCCAAGGGACGAAGGAGGGACACG
>CAIRXZ010000338.1 GCA_903882645.1 uncultured Acidobacteriia bacterium
GCCGCCGCTCCAGCAGCCGCGCCGCCGCCGCGCCCGCCGCCGGCGCCGCCAGCCGCACCCCCGCCGCCTCTTCCCGGCGTGTTCAGTTGGGCATTCCCAATGGAAGACTCGCCAAGATAGTCCATCCCGGTCCACACGAAGTCTCCGATGACGTAAGAGGTCGTCTCGGCGGGACGCCAGCTTGCGTAGGCCTGCCGCGGGAACGACTCGGTTCCCATAATCACCCGCTCCGGATGGCGGGCGTGCTCGGACTCATACAAATTGACCTGGTAGTTATACCCGCCAACGTCCAGGTACTGGAAGGCTGGATCTTGCCCTCCTGCTCCTGCGCCACCGCCCCCGTTGATAGCGGCCGTGATAGGACGCGTCGCGTCCAGCGTCTTGATGTAGTCGGTAAGCTGCTTGGCGATCTCCACGCCGCGCGGCTGCGCGCGTTCGGGAATCTCATTGCCGATGCTCCACAGGATGACGCTCGGATGGTTGCGGTCGCGCAGCACCATGGCGCCGATGTCGCGCTGCCACCAGTCGGCGAAGTAGAGATGGTAGTCTTGCGCGTTCTTCTGGCGTTCCCAGCAGTCGAAGGCTTCGTCCAGCACCAGCATGCCCAAACGGTCGCACGCATCCAGAAACACCGATGAGGGCGGGTTGTGGCTGGTGCGAATGGCGTTGAAGCCGTGCGCCTTCATCAGCTCCACGCGGCGCTCCTCGGCCCGGTCGATCGCGCAGGCGCCCAGCAGCCCGTTGTCGTGATGCATGCAGCCGCCCTTCAGCTTGACGCTTTCGCCGTTAATGCGCAGGCCGCGCGCCGCGTCTACCTCCACTTTTCTGATCCCGAACGAGGTTGCCGCGGCGTCTGTGGTCTTGCCGCCCACCAGAAGTTCCACTTCCGAGCGGTAGAGTTGGGGGGCGCTCATGGACCACAATTGCGGCGCCGTTACAGTGAATGTCTGTTGCACGTCGGCGCTGCCGCCGGCGGCCAGCGATTGACGGGCGTCGCGCGAGCCGGCGCTCGCTTTCTTCGAATCGACCAGGCGAACGCGAACGGTTACATCCTGGGCCGCCTGCGCGCGGTTCTCGATCCGCACCGCCACCTTTACCGTTGCGCCGTCTCTTGAGACCTCGGGAGTGGTAACCGCGATGCCCCACAGCGGCACGCGCACTTCGCCGGTGACGTTCAGCTTGACGTGGCGATAGATGCCGGAGCCGGAGTACCACCGGCTGTTGCGTCCCTCGTTGCGGACGCGCACCGCCAGCACGTTTTCGCCGGCGCGGCGGAGGTGGGGCGTCAGGTCATAGGCGAACGCCGTGTATCCGTAGGGGTGATTGCCCAGCAGGCTGCCGTTCAGCCAGACGTCGCTGTTCATGTAAACGCCGTCGAAGACGATCTCTACCTGGCCGCCGGCCGGCACGGCAGACGCCGAGAACCGTTTGCGATACCAGCCCGTGCCGCCCACAAACCACCCGGTGTCCCGCCCTCCCGCGCTGAGTTCGGCGTCGAACGGACCCACCCGCGTGGGAAGCACGCTTGCGCCCCATAGCGCGCCCTCCCCGTTCGCATCCGAGGATCGGGGCGGCAAGTCTTCCACGCTGAAATCGTGCGGCAGATCGAGCGTGCGCCATGCGGCGTCGTTGAAGTCCGGGAGTTCGGCGCCCCCGGCATCGCCGCGGAGAAAGCGCCACCCGTCGTCGAAGTTCTGCTCGCGCCGGTTCTCGACGGCCGCGACGGATCGCGCGGGCGCGGACTGGGGCGTACCGCCCGTCTGCCCGGCCAGAGGCGCCGCGGCCAGCATCGTGATCGCCTTGAGTGCGTCCCTGCGGGGCAGCCCGCCGGCTTCCCCGCTCTGCATCGATTCCGCTTTTTCGGACACGCAAAACTCCTTTCGGACGAGGGTCGGGCATGCCCGACCCCTACACGGACCCGCGCACCTTTCGGATCGGAAGCGCCCCAGGCGAGGCGCCCGGCGCTATAATGGCCGCCATCCGGAGCATAATATGCCAAACCCAAACGCCAATCGCTTCGTTCGCTCAAACCGGCCATCCATGTCGAAACCAATTCTAGCTCTAATCCTCGTGGCCGTATGCGCGGCCGTCCTGTTCTCTCAATCCGCGGCGAGCCCGCCCATCGTGACGGGGAATGCGCGGGTGGACAAACTCCTCAGCCAGATGACGCTGGAGGAGAAGATTGCCCTGCTGCACGGGGGGACGGAGGCGTCCCCGAGCGGCGTAGGCCAAGCCGGGACCTGGCCCGGCCTGCTGCGGCTGGGGATTCCCTCCCTCCGGCTGACCGACGGACCGCCGGGCATCTCGATCAACATCTGGTCGACCGGCATGACGGCCACCATGGGCCTGGCGGCCACCTGGAGCCGCGAAGACGCCAGGAAGAACGGCGCCGTGATTGGCCGCGACGCCCGAGCGCTCGGCCAGGACGTGGTGCTCGAGCCGTTCGTCAACCTGGTGCGCGACTTCGAATTCAGCCGCGGCTATAACACGTTCGGGGAGGATCCGTTCCTGACAGGGCAAATCGCCGTCGCGCAGGTTCAGGGGACGCAGGGCGAAGGCGTCATGTCGCAAGCCAAGCACTTCATCGGCTACGACGGCGGCAACGACGTTTACATCGACCCGCAGACCTTGCGCGAGATCTACATCGCGCCATTCGTCGACCTCGCCAACGCCGGCGTTTCCTCGATCATGTGCTCTTACAACAAGATCAACGGCCTGCAAGCCTGTGACAACAACGAGATCCAGAACATTATCTTCCGGGGCGAAGATGGCTTCCGGGGCTTCAATACCTCGGACTGGGGCGCCACCCACGGAACCATGAACATCGCCAACGGCCTCGATATGGAAATGCCCAACGGCAGCTACAGCGCCGCCGAGCCGGGAGGCCGCGGAATGATGGGCGGCGGCGGTGGTCGGGGCGCGGCGCCGGCGGGCGCGCCGGGCGCGGCTCCGGGTGGCGCGGCGCC
>CAIRXZ010000339.1 GCA_903882645.1 uncultured Acidobacteriia bacterium
GCCGATTCCGTTTACCGCGCCGTCCGCCCCGTCCTCCTCACCGCGGCCGACCACCTCGCGTGCGCTTGGCGCTACCTGGCAAAGATTCCCATGGAGGAGCGAGAGATCCGGCTCTTCCTCGCCTATAGCCTCTTCTTCGCCCTAAAGACTCTCTCTCTGGTAGCCGAGAACCCCGAGGCCTTGGTGGCTCCAGAGAAGCTCAAAATCTCTCGTCTCGAAGTGGGAAAGATCGTCGCCCAATGCCAGCTCAAGGCCGGCGACCCTGCGGCCTTCCAACGGTACTACGAGAAGTTGGCCGCCCCGCTGAAGGCCTTTACGGTGACTAGGGGACTAGGAGACTAGTACCTTGACACATAGATAACGGAACATATATGATACTGTTGCACACCCACCCCTGTGCGAGGAGGTTGGCTATGCGACAGACGGAGATGCATCTGACTGATGGGGATCGCGAGTTGATCGAGTCATACCGTACAAAGGGATTACACCAAGCGCGAGAGATCAATCGGGCGCATGTTCTTTCAGCGCTCGACCGCAGCGTTCCGGAGGCCCAGATCATGGCGGTTCTGGGCGTCGGGCGGACGGTTATCTGGCGGACACGAGCGGCCTACTTGGAAGGCGGTGCGGAATACGCGCTGCGCGATGTGGCCCGCCCCGGCAAGCCTCGGCGGTACGGCACCGATGTCGAGGCGCAGATCTCCGCTTTGGCCTGCTCGGAGCCTCCAGCGGGCGCCCGGCGCTGGACGATCGCATTGCTGGGAAAGGTCGCGCAAACAGAGGCTGGGGTTGGCCCCATCAGCCGGGAGACCATCCGGCGGCTGTTAAAAAAAACTGCCTCAAGCCGTGGCGCAAGCTGATGTGGTGCATCGGCAGTCTGACGGAGGAGTACCGGGAGCGGATGTACGACCTGCTCGATCTCTATACCCGTCCCTTCCGACCGGGAGAGCCGGTCGTTTGCCTGGACGAGAAGAGCAAGCAACTGCTCGAAGAACCCCGCGCGCCTCTGCCAATCCGTCCCGGGACGCCCGCACGGCAGGATTACGAATACATCCGCGGCGGTACGTGCAACCTTTTCGTGGCGGTGGAACCGAAGGGCGGACGGCGGACGGTCTCGGTCACCAACCGCCGCGCCAAACCCGACTTTGTGGCCTTCGTCCGACATCTGCTCGAAGATGTCTATGCTACGGCGGGCCGCGTCCATCTGGTCTTGGACAACCTCAATACCCACTTCCGCAAGTGCTTCGAGGATGTGCTCGGGATCAAGAAGGCGCGGGCGCTCCTGCGGCGCGCGGTCTTTCACTACACCCCGAAGCATGCCAGCTGGCTGAACATGGCTGAGATCGAAATCGGTATCCTGGATCGCCAGTGCCTTGATCGGCGCCTGCCAAACCGCGCCGCACTCGTTGCCGAGGTCAACGCATGGCAACTCCGCCGCAACACCGACCAACGCAGTATCGCATGGTCGTTCACCCGGCAGGATGCAGACGAGAAAATGGCCAAACATTATGTTGCGTAATTAATGGGCCGCTATACTAGGGGACTAGGAAAAGATCGCAACGAACGCGGTTTTCGTTCCCTTCGGAGTCCCCTGGTTACGGAGTCCCCCAGTCACGATCCAATTGAGGATCCCCATGCGCGCATTCATCTTCGACCTGGACGGTACTCTAGTGGACAGCGAACCCGATATCCTGGGCGCCTTCGCCAGCGCGTTCCAAGGCCTCGGCCTCCCCATCCCTCCGCCGGAAGCCCTGCGCGCCGTCATCGGCATGCGCC
>CAIRXZ010000340.1 GCA_903882645.1 uncultured Acidobacteriia bacterium
GCGGAGTCTTTCTGGCTCGATGATTATTCGTTGTTCTCGGCCATCCAGGAGCAGGAACGGACTGCGGATTGGACCCGATGGAGCCGGGGACTGCGAATGCGCCAGCCAGGCGCCGTCATTCGCGCGCAGAAGCACTTTGCAAGTGACATACGTTTCCATCAGTTCGTCCAGTGGCAGTTCTCAGTGCAGTGGAAAGCGCTAAGGGCCTATTGCACTTCCAAAGGAATCCGGCTGATCGGCGATGTTCCTTTGTTTGTGGCGCACCAGAGCGTCGATGTCTGGGCTCACCCCGGGCTTTTTAAACTGAATACCGATGGAAACCCGACGGTGGTCGCGGGAGTCCCTCCCGATTATTTCTCCAAAACAGGGCAAGAGTGGGGTGTCCCCGTGTATTGCTGGGAGGCGCTTCAACAGCAGAACTACACTTGGTGGATCGAACGCCTTCGGATGGCTTTTGGACGGTTCGATCTCAATCGGCTAGATCATTTCATCGGCTTTGTCCGCACCTATGAAGTGCCTGCACAAGCCAAGACGGCTGTAAACGGTCAGTACCAGCCTGGCGGAGGCGACGCTTTCTTCGAAGCCGCCCGCAAAGCCCTTGGGGTATTGCCGTTGATCGCCGACGATCTCGGGGCCACCACACCCGAAGTGATGGCTCTGCTGAATAAACTTCAGATTCCGGGCACACGGGTGCTCCAATTCGAGTTCGGCTCAAATCTCGAAACCAATTCAGTTCCGCCAGAACGGCATCCCGTGAAATCAGTGGTCTATACCGGAACCCATGATAACGACACGACGGCAGGCTGGTATGGGAAGTTGCCAGACCGGCAACGCGAAGCCTTGCAAAAACAACTGAGAGCAGACGGCCGGGAGGTTGTCTGGGCCATGATCCGTGAGGTGTTGGCATCTCAGGCCGACACAGCCATCACTCCAGCGCAGGACCTTCTGGAACTGGGGTCGGAGGCGCGAATGAATTTTCCCGGAACTACGAAAGGAAACTGGCGATGGCGCCTGCAGGATGGCGCGCTGACCCAGGAACTCGCGCAAAGGCTGCGAAGCATAACTACAACGTATGGGCGCCTAGGGAGTGGCGAGCACCGCCCAACTCCTCTCGGCCGGGAAGATGACCCGACCCCACAGATCGCCAAGCGGGCCTATGAACTGTACGCGCGACGAGGCCGCCAGAGCGGCCAAGCCGTTTAAGATTGGCTCCACGCGGAACGGGAAATAGAGATGGAGACGAACCGATGACAAATGAGCATTCACATAACCAAGTCTGCGGCGCGCTGAACCGGGAAGCCATCATTAGTTTTCTGTGCACGTGGCAGGAACTGGTGAACTAAGAATGCCGATCACGACCTTGTTTCTGGATGTCGGCGGTGTCCTGCTCACCAACGGATGGGATCATCATGCGCGCAGACGGGTGGCGAAGCACTTCAAGCTGGAGTGGTCCGAGATGGAGGAGCGGCATGCCCTGACCTTCGAAACCCACGAGGAGGGGAAGCTTACTTTCGAAGAATATCTTGGCCGGGTGGTCTTCTACCACAAACGACCGTTCACCCGGGCTCAGTTTCGACGTTTCATGTGCGCCCAATCGAAGCCTTACCCCGAGATGATTGAGTTAATCACCCAGTTCAAGCTACGGCACGGGCTGAAGATCGCCGTCGTCAGCAACGAAGCGCGCGTAGTGAATGATTATCGGATTCACAAGTTCAAGCTGGACGCGTTCGTAGATTTCTTTATCTCCTCCTGCTTCGTCCACCTTCGCAAACCCGACGCGGACATCTTTCGGCTTGCGCTGGACATCGCCCAGGCGCCGGTGCGGCAGATAGTCTATATAGAAAACACCCCGATGTTCGTCCAGGTCGCCGAAGGTTTGGGGATTCGAAGCGTCCTCCACACGGATTACAAGTCCACCTGCGCGAAACTGGCTGCATTCGGATTGCGGAACGAAGGAGCCATGCATGAAACCCGCTGACCGATGCATCTTGACGATCAATGGCGGCTCGTCGAGCATCAAGTTCGCGGTGTACCCGGCCGGCGAACCGCTGAAACGAAGGCTCTATGGAACGGTGGATCGCATTGGCATGAGCGGGACGAATCTCACGTTCCATGACCCGGCCACGGATCAGCAGGACAGCCGCAGCCTTGACGCCTCCGATCACAGATCGGCAGCGACTTTTCTGATGGATTGGCTCGAAGATCAGAGGGGTTTCGAATCGGTCCGGGCTGTTGGACACCGCGTGGTCCACGGCATGCACCACACCGCGCCCGAGCTGGTCACCCAGGAGTTGTTGGAGGAACTGCATCGCATCAGCCCGTACGACCCGGACCATCTGCCCAGCGAGATCGAACTGATCGAGGTATTCCGCCAGCGGCATCCGAAGCTGCCCCAGGTGGCTTGTTTTGACACGGCATTTCACTGCACCATGCCGCGGGTTGCCAAGCTGCTTCCCATCCCGCGCCGGTACGACGCGAAGGGACTGCAACGTTACGGTTTCCACGGTTTGTCCTATGCCTATCTGATGGAAGAACTCGCGCGCTTGGGCGACCCGGCGGCAACGGCAGGCCGCGTCATCCTCGCTCATCTGGGCAACGGCGCCAGCCTGGCCGCCGTGCGCGACGGCAAGAGCATTGACACCAGCATGGGCTTCACTCCGACGGCAGGATTGGTGATGAGCACCCGCTCTGGCGACTCGGATCCTGGCTTGGCGCCGTACCTGGCGCGAACCGAGCACATGACCATAGAACAGTTTTACGAAATGGTCAACCACAAGTCCGGTCTGGTCGGAGTTTCGGAGACCAGTTCCGACATGCGAGACTTGCTCGCACAGGAAGCCCATGATATCCGAGCCGCGGAAGCCGTGGCACTGTTCTGCTATCAGGCGAAGAAGTGGATTGGCGCCTTCGCCGCTGCGCTCGGCGGCTTGGATACGCTCGTGTTCGCGGGAGGCATCGGCGAAAATGCCCCACTCGTCCGAGCGCGCATCTGCGATGGCCTGGGCTTCCTCGGCATCGCGCTCGGTGAGTCGCGAAATGCCGACACAGCGGCAGTCATTTCCACGGACGCCAGCCGCGTCACAGTTCGAGTCATTCCCACGGACGAAGATCTGATGATTGCGCGTTCGGTCGACCGCATTCTCGAAACCGACGCGGGAAACGGAAAGGATTGAACCATGAAAACCAACACAGCTACCTCGGAACCGCCTCACAAGAAGCCCGACGCGATCGATGCTAAAGACTTAGCCACAAAAACCAACGCACTCACGCCGGACCTGCTCCACAAGATGAATGCCTACTGGCGCGCCGCCAACTATCTGTCGGTCGGCCAGATCTATCTTTACGACAA
>CAIRXZ010000341.1 GCA_903882645.1 uncultured Acidobacteriia bacterium
AAAACCCAATAAGCAATTTCCCTACCAAACGGCTCACTTCAAGTCGCTCTATCGAAAACGCTCCGGCCCCGAGGATTGCGCGCGCGCCCGAGGGTCATGTCAGCCGGAGCGTTTCCGATACAGCCCTAGGACTTTCATGGCCTCAATCGAGTGGAGCAGGCAAATCTTGCGGCCGATGCCAGCCGCCGATGCCAGCCCTTGCTTCGCGACACGATTCAAAGTATAAAAGCATAAGTATTCTGACGAAAACCTTGGGAACGCGCATCCGGTCCAGACGCGCTGGAGGTTCGAGGTGACCGAGACTATCGCAACGGCGGTGAACCAGGCGCTCGCAAGGAACGAAGTCGAGGCCGAGAGGCTTGCCAATCGGGTCCGGCTGTTGTTTCTGTGCGCAGTAACCGCGCTCGCGCTGCTCAACGCTCCCGCTGTAACAAAGGAATCCAACCGGTACAATTTCGGCGCTCTGGGCGCCGCCTTCCTTTTCGGGGGCGCCGTGTTCGTGCACCTGAAGACGAGGGGCTATCGCCCTGCGCTGAAGTACATCACTTCTTTCGCGGACGTCACGATGGTGCACATCGTGCTGCTACTCTACACGCGCGATTCGGTGGCCTCGGTGGCGCTCAAGAACCCGGTCTTTTACGTAGTGTATCCGCTGATCGCGCTGACCCTGTTTCGCTGCCACCCGCGCCTGACAGCGGTCACGGGCTGGTACACGGTGACGCTCTACTGCGGTCTGTTTGCCTACGTCGCCAGTCGCGTGCCGCCCGTGTGGGGCGACTACATGACGGAACTCTTCGACGCCCGTGTGGCGGTTGTCGCACAACTGACTAAGGTTCTGATCCTGATCGCGTACGTCCTGGTGGCGTCCTTCCTGGCCCGCTACGCTCGCGCCCTGTTACACCTACTGGTTCGCGACCAAGTGACGGTCCGCAGCGAGAACGAAGCCATGGAGCGCGAACTGGAGCTGGCCTCCCAAGTGCAAGCCCAACTGCTGCCGGGCGAATATCCACAGGTGGAAGGTCTGAGGCTCCATGGGACCATCATCGAGGGCCGGTTCGTGGGCGGCGACTACTATGATTTTATCCAGCTCTCCGCGCACTCGGTGCTGCTGCTGGTGGGCGATGTTTCCGGCAAGGGCGTTCCGGCGGCCCTGATCATGGCCGGCGTCCGCGCGTCCGCGCGGCTCTCGGCGTCCATGAATGCCGGTCTGGAGGAACTGGTTTTCCGGCTCAACGAGATGCTGTACGAGAGCACTGCCGCTACCAGTTACTTGACGCTGTTCGCGGCCGAAATTGATACCGCGGCCGGTTCGCTCCGCTATATCAATGCCGGCCATCCGCCGCCGCTACTCCACACCTTGGACGCCGTCTGCGAGCTAGCATGCGGAACAGCGCCGCTGGGCCTCTTCCCTGTGCTTGCGGGTCTGCGCGCGTACTGTGAGCCGTTTCCTGCGGGGAGCCTTCTGGTGGCATGCACGGACGGAGTCTCCGAACGCTCCAACCCGGCTGGCGAGTTTTACGGCCTCGGTTCCCTGCGGAGCTTCGTGGAACGCAACCACCACCTGGACTGCCCCGATTTCGTCGGTCTGCTGCTGAAGGAAGTCCGGCAGTTCGGAGCTGACGCGCCGTTGGAGGACGATCTGACGCTGGCGGTGGCCCGATTCGACGCCGCATCGGCATGACCTGCCCGAGGGGCGGTGCACTTGGAAACCGTGCCAATGCTCGGAAAACGGACTTCCTTTCCTTTGACCCTGCCCGCGGAAAGTGGACCCCTCAGCCTTCCATCTGAGCGTGTTTGTCCCCATCTCGGACTTGTGCCGCTCGCGGTCCGGATACGGCGTTCTGGGCCGTCAGTCTCGTGAAGCCCCGGTCCCTGAAGTTGGGTCTGGCCCCCGGAATCCAGCGGGATTCCCGGCGTTGGTGAGGCGCCACCTACTGTCCGTACAGCCGCTTGTAGAGGTCGGCATTGCGCAGCACGGCCTGAATGTAGTCGCGCGTTTCGGTGAAGGGGATCGATTCCACGAACTCGGCGGGTTCGCGATAGGTGTTCCACGAGAGCCACTCGGCGGCGCGGACCGGGCCGGCGTTGTAGGCGGCCAGCGTGGGCTCGAGCTTGCCGCCGTTTTGATCCAGTATCGAGCGCAGGATCGCGGCGCCGATCTTGAGGTTTGCGCCGGGCTGGAACAGCGCCCGGCTGGTGAAACGCGCCACGCCGGCCTGGCGGGCGTACTGCCGGCCGGTTCCGGGGCGTACCTGCGTGAGGCCGTAGGCGTTGGCGTGGGAAATGGCCCGCGGATCGAACTCCGATTCCTGCCGGACCAGCCCAGCCATGAAGTACGGGTCCAGGCCCTTGGTGCCCGCGGCCTGGAGTAGTTCGCCGCGATAGGGCAGCGGAAAAAGCAGCTCCCAGAACTTGCGGGGCGCGGCGTCCAGAGGCAGGCCGAGGTAGTCCGGCGTCATGTTCTTCATGATGCGCATGGCTTGCGTCGGGGTTTCGGCGGCGCCGGCCGCCTCCATCGCGAGCAGCGCCGGCTGCCCGCCGGTCCGCGCGCCGAAACGCAGCTCGGAATCGGCCAGGTCGTCAAGCCCGGCGGTCCGCAGCAGGCGCGAGCGCTCGATGCGCGCGGCGGTGGCGGCCGTGGGCTGGGACGGCGGCGGTTGGGATTCCGGAAGTGGCAGCGTGTCCAGAAAGGCCGCGGCCTTCCCGGAAATCGCGGCGGAGCCGATCCCGGGTTGTCTCAGCCGGGTGCGCGCCTGGATGGCGTAGTACGTGTTTTGGAGGGTCTTGGAAAGACGCTGATAGGCCGCGCGGGCGGCGCCCAAATCGCCTTCCCGTTCCGCGCTCCGGCCCAGGAAATAGAGCGCCGCGCCGGCGGTGGCGTGCGCGGGGTAACTGCGAAGGTGTTCGCGCAACAGGTCCGCGGCGTTCGCCTGGTTGCCCATCCAGGCGTGGAACACAACCTTCCAGTGGCACGCGCCGGCCGCGGGATCGGCCGGGAACGCCTCGTAGACCGCTTGATACAGCGGAAGGTAATCGTCGGGCAGGTTGGCGATCAGATAGCGGTTGGCCGCCGACAACAGAGCCTTGAGACGCCAGGGAGATTTAGGAAACCGGGCGCCCAACCGGTCCACCGCCGCCATCATTTCGCCGTCGTCCGCCCGGCGGCGCGCGCAATCCACGAGATAGTAGAGCCGTTCGGCCTCGGCCTCCGATTCGGGAAGCGCCATCCCGCGCAGATAGGAATACGCCGTGGAGATATCGCCGTTCAGGACTTCCGCGGCGCCGATGCCCGCGAGGGCCAGGTCGTGTTCCAGGCCGGCGGTTTGGGCGGCCGCCGACTGGTACTCGGCGCGCGCCCGCGGGTATTGGCCGGCCTCGAGCATCCGGCCGGCGCGTTGCAGCAGTTGTTGCGGCAGCGCGGCGGGATACGCGTCGCCCATGGAGTCCTTGAGCTTGGCCAGCGCGGCCTCCGCTCGCGCGGAGGCGTCCCCGGAGATGTATCGATAGTAGACGCGCTGGTAGAAATCGGCGGCGTTCACGGGATCGCCCGAGGCCTGGTAGCAATCCGCCAGCGTGATATCGCCTTCGGGCTGCGGCAATTCGGCATAGCGCTCGCGCAACAAGCGGACGGCGGCGGCGGAATCCGGCGGCGCGCCGGATGCCTTCAGGGCGCGGGCTTCGAGCAGCCATGCCCTGCCGGAGAGCGGCGAGGGGAGGGCCCCCGCATGCGCCGGCGCCGCGTCCCCGCCGATTCCGGAAACGTCGTTCGATTCCACGCGCGCCGCGGCAAGATAGTAGCCAACGTAGTCGGCGATCCGCGGAACCGCGGCCGCCTTCAGCGCGGCGATGGCGGCCCGGTAATCCTTGTTCTCGTAAGCGACCACGCCCAAAGCCAGGCGCGCCAGCGGGCCGTTGCCGTCCTTGGCGTGAGCGGCGGCGTACCGTTCGACGGCCGCGCGGCGCGCCGGCGTGGGATTGGCGCGGTAGACGCGCACCAGCGCCGCCAGTTCGCCGGCGCGATGGGACGCCGGGGGCGTCTTGGCCGCCGGCTGGCTGGCCGCGGGCTTCTTCTTGGCCGGACTGCCCGGCGCCCCGGCCAGCGCAACCAGCGCGCTACACCATAACGCCGGGATAATTTTCGCCAAGCAATTCCGGATCGTCATTCGCCAAGGTTCGAAGCACTTCGAGGTGCAGGTAATCGACCATGCTGGGGCACGGATCGAAGTAAGTCTTCCGGAACGCCTCGCGCGCTCCGTCGATCGGCCCGCGGAGCGCGCCGTAGAGATCCCTCCGGGCGCGGCCGGCTTGCGTTTCGGCCGCGCGGTAGAGCCGCATGCGGGCGACTTCGGCGCGCGCGAAGCGTTGCGCGCGCAGGTGCAGGCGCTGTTCCTCCGGAGAAAGGCGGTCCCAGGCCGAGGCCTTCACCGGGGCGGCCGGCGGTCCCGCCGGAGCGATGGAGACCAGGCCCTCCGGCGCGGGCGGGCGGATGCCGCTCCACACCGCGGCGGCCACCTGCGTCAGCAACTCGATGGGCGGCCCCTCGACCTCGCCCCACGCATAGACCAGGGCCGCCACGCGTTCGCGCGCCGCCACCGGAAAAATCCAGGCGCGCGCATCGGCGGGGTGGCCGAGGCAGCTTGCCAGCAACGGGGAGATTTCGGCGGGAGTCGTCGCGGTCGCCACCGGGTCGCGGCTCTCGATGGCGGCCGCCAGGGCGGGCGCCAGCGCGAGCGGGATCTCCAAGGCGCGGAAGCCGCCCGCCGCCGCCTCCGGCCCGCCGCGGATTTGTTCGACCCGCGCGACGGCGCCATCCAGGCGGAACAGCGCCGCGCCGCCGGCGAATGCGGCGGCCGCATCGAGCAGCGCGGCGCCCAACTCTTCCGCGTCCGCCGCCTGCCGCATGCGCCGCGCCGCCTGATTCAACTGGTCCGCGGTCTCGCGCCGCGCGCGTCCGCGCGCCTCCCCGGCCTGCCGCGCCGCCTGGGCCTCGAGGATGCCCTCGGCTTCACGAAGCAGTTGGGAAATCCGTTCGTCCAGGATCTGGCGCAAGGAAGGCGCCGGCGCGCTCGAAGCCATCGTTGTGCCCATTCTACCAGGACGCGGTTTTCCCGCTGGGCTGCATCCCGCCTCAGGCTGCGCCGCGCCATGTACGGCAGGCCATCGTCTTCTTGCGCAAGCGGACGCGGACAGCAAAAAAACGATCGGCCGCGCCGCCAAAACAGGCCGTCTACTGTTTGTTCGCGGCGCGGCTCTCACAGTCGGCGATCTGGGCGCGCACAGCGGCTGCGTCCGGCGCGGTCGGGGCGAACTCCAGATATTGCCTGAACTGCTCGGCCGCGGCGGCGAACTCCCCGCGGTTGGCAAGAGCCATACCCAGCACCTGCCAGAGCTTCGGAGACTGGTGCTGCGCGTCGACCTTCTGGCCGGCCCGGGCGCTCCGTTCGGCGGCATCGGGATCGCCCAGGTTCAGGCTGGCGACGGCGTTGAACAAGTAAGCCTGGGGATAACTCGCGGGCGCCAGTCTCAACACGTGCGCGGTGACGTCCGCCAGGGATTTCCAGTCCTGCGTCCGGGCATTCAGGTTCGCGATTTCCAGGTAGGGCGGAAGGAAGCTCTCGTCCGCCTTGGCGGCCCGTTGGTAGGAAGTCCGCGCGGCCTCGGCCTGGTTCTGAGCCGCCTGAGCCTTGCCTAAGTCGTACCAAGCCTCGGCGAACTGGGGATAGATCTCGACCGCCTTTTGGAAACTCCTGGCCGCGTCGTCCCACTTCCCGTTTCTGGACGCTTCGACGCCCTTGTCGAAGGCCTTCTTGGCGTTGGGGGGAGCGGCCAGCGTGGTAGCCGCAGCGGCCGGGCCTGCCGCAGCCGCAAGTTTGTGGAGAACAAGAGTTCCGACCTCGGGGTTGTCGCCAAACCTGCGGTTCGCCAGGCTCACGATGTCCGACCGGTAGCCCGGAAGGACGGCCCGTAGCGCGCATTCGGCCACGGTGTTACGGTTCATCCCGGTAGGCACCTGGGCTCCGCGCGCATTGCCGGCGCTTCTGGTTGCGTCCTGCATCACTTCGGAATTGTTCTGACCGAGCGTAAAGCTGAATTGTCCCTTCTTGTCGGCGACCGTCTCGGTGCGTGGGATTCCCCCGCAAACGCTTTCGATGGACACCTTCTCCGTGGGGACGGTTCCATCTTCGAGCACGACATGGCCTTGCAGGAACCATCCGGCTCCCGCCCCGATCTGGCCGAAACAAGGTTCCAGCAGCAGGACGACTGCCGGAAGCAGGGCCAACACACGCACTCCCACTCTTGAAGCGAACACGCGACCTCCCCAGCAGATTATCCCACGCGGGGCGTCCGGACGCGACGGCCTGCTGCTTTGCCGGCGGCTGGGCGCTCACGCCCCCCAGCCTCCGGCATTCCGCCAACTGCGATTGCACGGCGTCGTTGCCGGGGCCTACGACGCCGCGGGGGCGTGGGCGCGCTCGAAGTTGCGAAGGTAAGCGGCCATCATCCGGTCGTGAAGGCCGGTGTGGTCCCTGAGCCACGACCTGAAGAAGTCCACCATTTCGCAGACGGCGCCGGACTCGCCGGTCTCGACGCGCTCCGTGAATTGCTTCAGCCTCTTCCGCGCGGCGTCGTGCTGATGCTTGTGCCACGCGTACGCGGGGTACGCCGAGGTACGCATCATGCGCTCTTCGCCGTTCAGGTGCGCGCCCAAATCGTCGATCAGATCCTGGAGCACTTCGTGCGCCTCACCGCCCGCGGCCACAACCCGGTTCAACTCATCCATGGCCTGGGAGATCCGCCGATGCTCGACATCGAGTTTGGGGATGTACACGGAATGCAGCTTGGCGCGCTTGTGCGATGGCATTCGGAGTCTCCTGACAGGGAACATTGTAGCGCCTCAAAGGAGTACGGGAGCCTGAACCCGCCAGTCCCGTCTTCGCTTTCCGGGGCGCTTCCCGCCGCGAGGCGGATCTTCGTCACTTCCCGAGCTTCTTCAGGATCGCGTCCACGTAATCGCGGGTCTCGGGAATCGGCGGAATGCCGCCGGCCTGATCCGCCGCGGATGGACCTGCGTTGAAAGCGCTCAGCGCCAGCGCCAGGTCGCCTTTATACTTGTCGAGCAGTCCTTTTAGGTATTTCGCGCCGGCCTCGATATTTTGCTTGACGTCAAACGGGTCGCCCACGCCGAGTTCTTCCGAGGTTTCCGGCATGAGCTGCATCAAGCCTTCGGCGCCCTTGGCGGAGACCGCACAGGCGCGGAATCCGGATTCCCGCTCGATGATGGCGCGCAGCAGCTTGGGTTCGAGCGATTGGGCCTTGGCGGCGCTTTCGACGACCGGCGCTACAACCGAATCCGCCACGGGGTCGCAGGCCGGCTCCACGAACGCGGGCGCGGGCTCGATCGCGGCCGTCCACGGCGCCAACCAGACGCCGGCCGTCTCCGCTTGCTTGCGGGCCGCCTCGCGCTGCGCGGCAATGGCGGCGCGCTGCTTCTCCACCGCCGCTTTCATGAGCTCGCCTGGCGACGGCGCGGGCGGGGGCGGGGAAGGCGTGGACGCCGCCGCGGGGGCGGATGCGGCCGGAGTGGCCTGTGGCGCCATTACAGGCGCCGGCGCGGCCGGCGGCTTGGGCGCGGTCTGCTGCGCCGCAGCCACAACCGCGGCCAGAATGCGGACCGTAAGCAATCGCACGGCACGCGTGGCAGCGGCCCGGCGCGCGGCGGCCCTGGCGGGGATCATGACCTCTTGTATCGGCGGAAAGCGGACTCGGCTTTAGCATGGATTGCAAGAAGCGGATCGGAATAGCGCCGGATTGGTCGCAAAGGATTGGTCGCAAAGACTCAAAGCGAAGGTGCGGCTGGTATAATTGGGACCGGAATATCGGGAAGGTGGAGCATGCATCCTAGAAGATTCCTACCAGTTTCCATAGCCGTTTTCGTTTTCGCAATCGCGGCTTTTTCGCAGACACTGCCACAAGGCGTTCAGAAAGTGACCTCCGTCGAGGGCATCACGGAGTATGCATTTCCGAATGGCCTGCACGTCCTGCTCGATCCGGACAACTCCAAACCGAAGGTTACGGTAGACATGACCTACCTGGTCGGCTCGCGCAACGAAGGGTACGGCGAGACCGGCATGGCGCACCTGCTGGAGCACATGGTCTTCAAGACGACCAAGTCCGGCAGGGAGATTTTCAAGGAACTGACCGACCGCTCGGGCGGCAACTTCAACGGCACCACTTCCTACGACCGGACGATGTACTACGAGACGCTCAACGCATCGGATGAGAACCTGCGCTGGGCTTTGGGACTGGAAGCCGACCGCATGGTCAACATGACCATGGAGAAGAAGGACCTGGACACCGAAATGACGGTCGTCCGGAACGAGCTCGAGGCCGGCGAGAACAGCCCGCTCAGCGTTCTTCAAAAGCGCGTCCTGGCGGCGGCCTACAACTTCCACAACTACGGCAAGACCGTCATCGGCAACCGCACCGATGTCGAACGGGTGCCCGTCGAGAACCTGGCCGTCTTTTACCGGAAATACTATCAGCCGGACGACGCCGTCCTCGTCATCGCCGGCCAGTTCGACGAGTCGAAGGCCCTGGCGTACGTGGCGGAAACCGCGGGCGCGATCCCCAAGCCGCAACGCGCGCTGCCACAACCATACACCGTGGAGCCGACGCAGGAGGGCGAACGGTTTGTCACGCTGCGGCGGGTCGGCGACATCCAGGGCGTCATGGTGGTGTACCACATACCGGCGGCTCTACACCCCGACCAAGCGGCTCTCGACGTGCTTGGGCAGGTGCTCGGCGCCGCCCAGACGGGCCGGCTGTACAAGGCTTTGGTGGACTCCAAGAAGGCTGTTTCCGCCAGCTTCAGCGCGAGCGGCATGCACGATCCGGGATTCGCCATGGCGTTCGCGGTGCTTCGGCAAGACCAGTCTATCGACGAGGTCCAGCAGATCCTGCTGAAAAACGTGGAAGGCTTCGCCGATCAACCGCCCACGCAAGAGGAAGTCGATCGCGCGAAGAGCCGGATCCTCAAGAACGACGAACTCATGCTGACCAACACGGAATCCGTCGGCTTGAGCCTCGGCGGACAGGCCGGCAACGGCGACTGGCGCGGTTTCTTTCTCAACCGCGACGAGGTCAAGAAGGTCACGCCCGACGATGTTGCGCGAGTCGCGAAGGCATATCTGAAATCGTCCAACCGCACCCTGGGAGAATTCCTGCCTACCAAGACTCCGGACCGGGCCGAGATCCCGGCCACGCCGGACGCTACGGCCCGGCTGAAGGATTACAAGGGCGGCGAGACCATCCAGCAGGGCGAGGCGTTCGACCCGACGCCCAAGAACATCGATAGCCGCGTGATCCGCGTCACGCTGCCGAACGGGCTGAAGCTGATCATGCTCGCCAGGAAGACGCGCGGCGGAACGGTGAACGCCGCGATGAACATCCGGTTCGGCGACGAGAAATCGCTATTCGGAAAGCAAGTCGCGGCTTCCATGGCCGGAGCGCTCCTCATGCGGGGCACGAAGAACAAGAACAAACAGCAGATTCAGGATGAAACCGACCGCTTGAAGGCGCAGATTAACGTGTCGGGCGGGGTAAGCACCGCTTATGCCAGCGTCCGGACGCTGGAAGCGAACCTGGCCGATTCGTTGCGCCTGGTGCGGGAACTTCTGCGCGAGCCGACGTTCCCCGAGGCCGAATTCGAGACGACCCGCCAGTTGCGCCTCGCCAGCTACGAAAACGCGAAGAGCGAACCCAGCACACTCGCGTCGCTGGAGTTGGAACGTCACATGAACGCCCGATACCCGAAGGGCGACGTGCGGTACGTCTCAACGATAGACGAAGAAATCGAGGACGCGAAGAACGTCACGCTGGACGCCGCGCGCAAATTCTACGCGCAATTCTACGGCGTGGGGGAAGGCGAGATCGCTATTAGCGGCCAGTTCGATCCGGCGCAGATGCAGAAGCTGGTCACGGAGCTTTTCGGCGACTGGAAGAGCCCCAGCCATTACGAGCGCATTGCGAATACTTACACCACCGTGGAGGCGATCAACCACAAGGTCGAAACGCCGGACAAGCAGAACGCGTACTTCCTGGCCGAGATGTTCACGAAGATGACGGACACGGACCCGGACCTGGCGGCCATAAACATTGCGAGCATGGTCTTTGGCGGTTCTCCCAACTCGCGGGTCTTCCAGCGCATCCGCGTCAAGGAAGGCCTGAGCTACAGCGCTCAGGCCAGTATCTCCGTGCCCACCAAGGACGATGAGGGCAGCTTCTTCGCAATGGCCATCGCGGCGCCGCAGAACATGCCCAAGGTGGAGGCCGCGTTCCAGGAGGAGTTGGCCAAGGCCGTGAAGGACGGCTTCACGGCCGACGAAGTCGCAAAGGCCAAGAAGACGTGGCTTGACGAACGCGTCCAGTCGCGTACCGAAGACGGGTCAATAGCCAGCCTGCTAATGACACGCGAGCGCTGGGGCCGCACTCTGGATTGGGATGCGAAGCTGGAAGCGGCCGTCGCCGCGCTCACGCCCCAGCAGGTTACCGAGGCTTTCCGCCGCCATGTCGATCCGGCGGCTCTGAGTATCGTCAAGGGAGGCGATTTCAAGAAGGCGAACGCGTACCAGTAGAAGGCTGGCCGGGCGACAAAAAGGCAGACCGGGAGGTCCGCCCCACTGGGCGCCCGACTTACATGCGGGCGCGATAGAATCGAGGCAAGCCAGGGGTCGAGCATGCCCGACCCCTACGGAGGTTTGGCCTACTGACTCATGATCCCTAACGGCACGGTCTCGCCCGTGACGCCAGCTCGCGCCTGGACCATCGCGGGACTGCTGTTCGCGGCGGGGTTCATCAATTACCTCGACCGGGCCATCGTCTCCGTCGCGCTGCCGGTCATCGGGGCGGATCTGCATCTCGGGCAAGCCGCCAAGGGCGTGCTGCTTTCGGCGTTCTTCTGGTCCTACGCGGCCATGCAGTTGCCGGTGGGCTGGGCCGCCGACCGCTACAACCTGCGCTGGTTCTACTCGGCCGCGTTCGCCTTGTGGTCGCTGGCCTGCGGCTTCACGGGCTTTGCCGCGAGCCTCGGCGCGCTGATGTTCATGCGCGCGATTCTGGGCATCGGCGAATCCGTCTACCTGCCGGGCGGCATGAAGATCGTGAGCGTCCTGTTCGGCGCGAAGGACCGGGGCTTGGCCTCGGGCCTGATGAATTGCGGCACGCGCGCCGGCCTGGCCCTGGGAGCGCCCGCCATCGCGTATCTGGTGAGTTCCCTCGGCTGGCACAAGTCCTTCTTCATTTTGGGATTCGGCAGCATATTCTGGCTCGTTCCATGGCTCGCGGTATTCCCGGCCCGCGTGCGGACCCAAAACTCCGGGCCAGCGCCGGACCTGCGGCGGACCCTGGCCACGTTCGACCGCAACCTGCTGGGCATGTGCCTCGGGCACCTCGGCTACGGCTACTACTGGTATCTGCTGGTGACCTGGCTGCCGGACTACCTGGTGGAGGCGCGCCACATGACGCTGGAACGCGCGGGCGCCTTCGCGATGGTCCCGTTTCTGGTTTTCAGCGTGAGCGAGCCGCTGGGCGGGTGGATCGCCGACCGTCTGGTGTCGCTCGGCTACAACGAACGCCGCAGCCGCAAGGCGATCGTCACAGTTGCGTATTTCAGCAGCGTGATGCTGCTGGTGGCGGGACGCACGGCCAACGACGGGGCCGCCATGGCGATGATCGGCGCGGCCTCCCTGGTAGGGCTCGCCACGGGCAATCTTTATGTCCTGACGGCCAGCTCCGCGCCGGAGGGGTCGGTGGGCATATGGATGGGCTGCCTCAACTGCGCCGGGAACATCTCCGGCGTGGTCGCGCCGATCGTCACGGGAGTGCTTAATGAGCGCACCGGCTCCCGCTTTCCCGGATTCGTAGTGGCCGTCGTCGTTCTGCACCTCGCCCTGCCGGCCTACTGGTGGATGGTGGGCGAAAAGAAGCACCCCGTTCCGGAGGTCCCCGCGCATGCCCGATAACACTTACAGCAAGTATGTCTTCAAGACAGACGAAACCGTGCATTACCGCTTCCCGACGCACACCAACGACCTGATCATGGACCGCTCGCAGGCGGAGACCTCGGAAGCGTTCCTGGTGATCCTGGAACGGGGCGAAGCCCCGCCGCTGCATATCCACCACGACGCCGAGCAGGTGTTCTACGTAATCTCGGGCGCCGGAGAATTGCAGATCCGCGCGGATCGGGATGAGGGCGATGGCCGGCGATTCCCGGTTGCGGAACGCGACCTGGTCCGCATTCCGCCCGGCACATGGCACCGCATTTTCTGCCGCGGCGACGCGCCGCTGGTCTACCTGAGCATCGATTGCTTCCTGGGCGGACGGCCCGCGGCGGAACCCACGTGGGAGAGCCATGTGCGCGCGATGTGCGAGGCGAACGGCTGGGACTTCGACTCCGTCCGCCGATCGCGATAACTCATCAGGCTGCGCTCAGCGCCGTCCAAGGGCCGGGCATGTCCGGCCCCTACCGAGGCGCTATTTTACGGCGCGGAGAATGGCCCGGTCGAACTGGTAGCCCGAGGGGCGGAGAGCGCCGGTATGATGGCCCACCGCGGCGACATCGCGGAAACCCAGCTTCTTAAGCAGTTGCTCGAAGCACGGCTGGTTCGGCCACCACCAGGAGACCTCGTCTGAGTCGAGGCGGTCGCCGCCCACGTAGTGCATGGCGGGCTGGCCGCCGGGCGCATCGGGCATGACCTGCGCGATCACCAGGGAGCCGCGGCATAGGGGCGCGACCGCCGCCAGCGCCCGCAGGGGATACAGGGTGTGCAGCAGGATGTCGCCCATGAAGATGAGATCGAAGCCCGCGGGTCCCAGATTGGCCGGGGAGAGATCGTACACGGTGGAGTAACAGCGCTCAATCCTTGCGCCCAGCAACTTGCGGCAGAACTCGAAGGGGCCTTCCAGCATCTTGAAATACAATTGCTCCGCGGAGGGCCTGCCGGCGCCGCCTTCCCGGCGCTCCGGGGCCTGGGGACCAATCATCTCCTCGATTTTTTCGATGATTTGCCCGATGTCTTGTCCGGGGAACCGGTCCAGGGCGTACAGGGAGGGCAATTCCACCGATACGACCGCGGCGCCCCGCTTCTCGAACTCGAAGGCAAAAAAGCCGGTGGCCGATCCCACATCGAGGACGCGCATGCCGCTCATGTCCTCGGGGAACTGGAAGCACGGCAGGCTTTGGCGGTAGTCGTATAGCCCGGGAGTCACCAGGCCGTGCGGCAGATCCACGGTGTGGTACCAGTAATAGCCGCTGGGATTGTCCAATCCCAGGGCGCGGGCGCGCCGGCCGAACTCTTCGGTCTCACGCTGGAATTCCTCCGTGGCCTGCCGCTCGCGCTGGTCTTCCGTGCCGTCCATGCGCTCCATTCTAGCGTATGGCTGGCCATATGCCGGTGCGGGACAACACCTATTCCGACCTGATAGGCTTAGTACTCAGGAGGCGCCCCTAATGTCCAGGTTGACGCTTGCTTTCGTGGCGCTCGCCGCCGCGGGAGCGGCATTCGGGCAGGATGGCGGGCATCCAACGCTCGCCGTTGGATCGCCCGCGCCCAATTTCTCGCTGCCCGGCATCGACGGGAAGACCCATACGCTGGCCGAGTATTCGGCGGCGCGCGTTCTGGCGATCGTCTTCACCTGCGATCACTGCCCGACGGCGCAACTCTATGAGACGCGCATCAAGAAACTGGCCGACGACTATCGCGGCAAGGGCGTGGCGCTGGTCGCGATCGAGCCCAACGACCCCACCGCGATCCTGCTGAGCGAACTGGGCTACACCGACGTCAGCGACAGCCTGGACGAGATGAAGATCCGGGCGGAGTACCGGCGCTTCAACTTCCCCTACCTGTACGACGGCGAGACTCAGGAAGTCTCGCGGGCATACGGCCCTAAGGCCACGCCGCACATGTTCCTGTTCGACGAGAAGCGCATCCTGCGCTTTGAGGGACGCATCGACGACAGCCAGCGTGAGTCGCTGGTGAAAGCCCAGGACACGCGCGCGGCGCTCGACGAGATGCTGGCGGGCAAGCCCGTGACGGTAGCGCACACCGGCGTGTTCGGCTGCTCGACCAAATGGAAGTCCAAGATCGCTGGTAGGCAAGCGGAACTCCGGAAGATCGAAGCGGAGCCGGTGAACCTGGAGCCGGCGACGGCCGAAGACTTGAAGACGCTGCGCTCCAATCCGACCGGCAAGGTCCTGCTGGTGAACTTCTGGGCGACCTGGTGCGGGCCATGCTTGACCGAGTTCCCGGCCTTGGAAGAGACGTACCGGATGTACCGCCGGCGCGACTTCAACCTGGTGACCGTATCGACGAACCTGCCCGACGAGCGGGAGGGAGCGCTCAAGGCGTTACAGAATCAGCACGCTTCCAGCCGGAACCTGCAATTCGCCTCGACCGATACCTACGCGATGCAGGCGGCCTTCGACGCCAAATGGGATTCCGGCGTGCCTTTCACGATGGTGATCGCGCCGGGCGGCAAGGTGCTCTACCAGAAAGTCGGCGATGTGGACATCCTGGAAGTGCGCCGCGTGATCCTGGGCAATCTTCCCGACCCGGACTACATCGGGCATCGCGCGTATTGGGCGGCGAATTAGGCAGGGCGACTATCTCTTCCGCGCGCGCAGCCAGGTTTCGAGCGCAGCCGTCTCCTGAGACGTTGCGACGTTGGCCGAGTTCGACTTCTACGCAACGGACCATCTCCAGCGCCTGCCAGGCAAACGGTGTGGACAGGCCGCTGCCGGCGGTGTGCAGGCTCTTCTCCAAAGCCCGGTCCAGCAGCGGGGCCAAGGCAGCCACGAACACATGCGCCCGCACGCGCGCCTCCTTGCGATGATAGACGGGACGCAGTTCCAGCAGGCTTTTCAGGTGAGAAAAGCCGCGCTCCACTTCATTCAGTTCCTTGTGGGCCGCTACGGCTTCCACGGCTGACAGATTCCGCTCCTCGGTTTGGATGACGTACTTGCCCTCCAGCGGCTTCTCCCGCGCCAAGTTCACCGGATGCTCGAAAAAGCGAAATTTCCCCTGGCGCGGTTCCCAGTCGAAATACCGATGGCCATGGTTGCGCCGCAACTTGGTCGCCGCGGCCGCCCCGATTTTGTCTGGTTCTTTCAACTCGCCCTTCTCCACTTGCTTGTGCACTGCTTCCAGGTCCTTGCGGGCGCGTTCCATCGATAGCTCTCGCATGCCGCGCTCGTAAAGTTCCCGCTCCTCGCTATGCGCCACGAACACCCGTACGCCGGCATCTTTGCCGGGCACTTCCACCACCCGGGTCTTCGGCGCCACCTTCTTCTCCGTGGCCGTGATTCCCGCCGGGCACTCCTGCCGGTCCGTGCGCGCCGACGCCTGCCGGATATACTCGGCCGTGTCTTTGCGATTGCGCCGTTGCAGACCTACCAGATAGCCTTGCTGGAGGTCGCGAAGCCGGCCCACGTTGCCGAGGGTCATCATGCCGCGGTCGCCCACGAAGACCACCCGGTTCAACTCGAATCGCGCATTCAGATCCTTGACTACCAGCCATTGCGCCAAAGCGTGCTCACTGCCGGGGCGAGTGAGGCGGTTGGCCAGCAACGGAAAGACGCGTTCCGACAGCGGCTGGCCGCGCCGCAACGGCTGGCGGCCCGCATCCAGAATCGACCCCGGAGAGAGCTGCTCAAATAGATGCCTGGCCACCAGGATGGGTCCCCAGGTGGAGGCGCGCGGAGTGGAGACCTGAGCCGCCGGAATCCACTGGGGCGCGGAAGACTCGTCCTGCGGGAGTCGGATCAAGGAGCCCAGACGGGGGGCGAGAAGGTCCTTGCGTCCGAGGTGGGCGACGATCCGCTGCTTGACCTTGTCGCCGTCACGGAAAGACTCGACGAGTCGGAGGTACTCGTGTCGGCCGTTGGCGGCCTTGACGGAGCGAAGGAACAAACCGGTCTCTTATGACACTACATGTACACGACCACTGGCGCATATTCAAGAGGAACTCACTGACGTTTCCTGCAACGCCGGCAAACTCGGGGGAACCCGGCGCCTATTTTCACGCATCTATCTCCATGTATAGTGAAATCGGGATCTGCCTTGAGGGTTCGACTCACAGCTTCGCTGATTCTCGCCGTGTGCGCCGCCTGGGCCGCCGGTCCGGAGATCGACCGGGCGCGGAAGCTCTATGATTCCACGGACTTCGACCGGTCGCTCCGGATTTTGCAGGCGATTCCGGCGAAAGACGGAGCCGCATACGAGCTGATGGGGCGCAACTACTACATGCGGGGCGAGTTCAAGAAAGCCACCGAAGCCCTGGAGAAGGCCGTGGCGGCCGAGCCGGGGAACTCCGGCTATGCGCTCTGGCTGGGACGCGCCTATGGGCGGCGGGCCGAGACCTCCAACCTGTTTACGGCCCCGGGTTACGCCTCGAAGACCAGGCAGTGCTTCGAAAAGGCGGTTGAACTGAATCCCCGGAACATGGAAGCCCTCAGCGACCTCTTCGAGTACTACATGGAAGCTCCCGGGTTTCTGGGTGGCGGCATCGACAAGGCCGCGGCCACGGCGGGCCGGATCGGCCAGCTCGACGCGGCCGAAGGCCACTCGGCCCAGGCCAAGCTCGCCGAAAGGAAGAAGGAGTACGGCTCCGCCGAGGAGCACTTGCGCCGCGCCGTCGAGAGCGCGCCGCTGCAGGCCGGACGCCTGGTCGATCTGGCCCGGTTCCTGGTCCAGCGGGGGCGGTACCAGGAGGCCGAGCAAAGCTTCGCTAAGGCCGATAAGATCGCTCCGGCCAGGCCGAAACTGCTGTACGAAAGAGCGGAGTGCTACGTTAAGAGCGGCCGGAATCCGGATCTGGCCAGGGAACTGCTCAAACGCTATTTGAATTCCTCCCTGACGGCCGAGGACCCGCCCAGGTCCGAGGCCGAGAAGCTGCTTCGCCAAGTGAAGGGCGGCTAGACGCCGCCGCGCCGCTCCGGGGGATGCCGCGCCAAACGTACCATTTCGGACTCAAGCCCTTGCTTTGCGCACGCGGGAGCATTTAAGATAACGGAGTAACTTTACTCCGAATTGACGGGGGGTCAGAATGATTTATTCTCGATCGGCCGAATACGCAATCCGCGCATTCGTGAATCTCGCGGCAGTGCCGGAAGGCAAGTATGCGATGGTGAAGAACATCGCCGCGCAGGAAACCATTCCGGCTCATTTCCTGGCGAAGATTCTGCAGCAGCTTGCCCGCAAGGGATTGCTGCGTTCCAGTAAGGGCCCCACCGGCGGATTCTCGCTGCGCGTGGACGCCCACGACATACGGCTGTTGGATATCGTCGAGGCCCTGGACGGGCTGGCCCCGTATCAGCAGTGCGCCAGCGGGCTCTCCGAGTGCTCCGACGACATGCCCTGCTCGATGCACGATAGCTGGATCACCCTGCGTTCGCGTATCATGGATTATTTGGGGAAGAACACGATCGCCGACCTGGCCAAGGCGCTGGATCAGAAGAAAAAGGCCCTGGCCGCGACCAAGAAGCGCAAAGCCAGGCGTGCGGCGGCCGCAAAGCGGGCCTGAACCCGCATCCTGAATAATTCCGGAGGCACGATGGGAAACTCGGTGCTTGTCCCGATGGTGGTCGAACAGACTTCCAGAGGGGAACGCGCGTACGACATCTATTCCCGGCTGTTAAAAGAGAACATCATCTTCTTGGGGACGCCGATCGACGATCAGGTGGCGAACCTCATCATCGCTCAACTGCTTTTCCTGGAAGCCGAGGATCCGGAAAAGGACATCTCGATTTACATCAACTCTCCCGGCGGCTCGATCACGGCCGGGCTGGCCATTCTGGACACCATGGCCTTCATCCGGCCGGATATCGTGACCATCTGCGTGGGCCAGGCGGCCTCCATGGCCGCCGTGCTGCTGGCCAAGGGCAAGAAGGGAAAGCGGTTCAGCCTGCCGAACTCCCGCATCATGATCCACCAGCCTTCCATGCAGGGGCTGGCCGGCCAGGCCGCAGATATCGACATCTACGCCCGCGAAATCCTGCGGATGCGCGAAATCCTGAACAACATGCTGGCCGACGCGACCGGACAGCCGGTGGACCGCATCGCCAAGGATGTGGACCGCGACTACATCCTCGAGCCCGACCAGGCCGTGGAATACGGCATGATCGACCGCGTGATCTCCAGCCGCGACATGGCGCCGGTTCCCATCAAGTAGTAGCGGAAAAAAAAGGCCGCCGCGAGAACCTGCGGCGGCCGGAATCGCCTTCGAGAGGGGAACTCCGACCGAATCTACGCCCGCGCGGCCTGAATTGTTCCGCGCGCGGCGGTACACTTGGGCCTGAGGTGGATCGTGTACTGTCCCCAATGCCTGGCCGAATACCGCGGCGGTTTCACCGAATGCTCCGACTGCCACGTCCCCCTGTCGGCCGGAACACCTCCGGAGGCGCCCGCCAGCCTGTTCGACCCCACTCTCGACCTGGTCGTGGTGCTGGAAACCAACGATAGCGTCCAGCTTGCCATGGCCAAGGGCCTGCTGGAGAACGCCGGCATTCCCTTCTTCATCCTGGGCCAAATCGCCACGCTGGTCCAGGACGTGGATGGCTTTCTCCATAAGTGGGAGCGCGTGCAGGTTCCGCGCGACCGTGAGGCGGAAGCCAGGGGACTTCTGGAAGCGATGCTCCAACCGGAAGCCAGCGCTCAAGCCGCTGGCGGCGATGGCGCCGAGGATCCCGGCGAGAACGCCTGACAGCGGCTGAAGCCCGCCCTACCCCAGCGTGTCGATTGACCCCACGCGCCCCGCTTCATATTGCGCGATGGTCGGCTCGCGGGCCAAGATGTAGCCCAACTCGTCGACGCCGTCCAGCAGGCAGTGCTTGGAGAACTCGTCCACCGGGAACTGGACTTTCCGGCCCGAGGGGAGGGTGAGCGTCTGGCTGGCCAGGTCCACCTTCACCCTTGCGTCCGGATTGCCGGCGGCGGCTTCGAACAACTCCGCGTGCGCATCGGCCGGGACCACGATGGGAAGCAGCGAGTTCTTCAGCGAGTTCTGCTTGAAGATATCGGCGAAGGACGTGCTGATTACCGCGCGGAAACCGAACTGCGTCAAGGCCCACGGCGCGTGCTCGCGCGAGCTGCCGCAGCCGAAATTGTCGCCCGCCAGGAGTACCTGCGCGCCCTGCGCGCGCGGCTGATTCAGGATGAAGTCCGGCTTGGGATGGCCTTGCGCGTCGTAGCGCCAGTCCCAAAAAAGCTGATCGCCGAGCCCTTCCTTGGAAACCGTCTTGAGGAAACGCGCGGGGATGATCTGATCGGTATCGACGTTGTTGATGGGCAGCGGAACCACCCGGCTCTCGAAACTCGTAAACGGCTTCATATTGTCCTAAGTGGGGCGGACCTCCTGGTCTGCCTTCTTCATAGCAGCGTCCTCACGTCCGTGACCACGCCCGTAATCGCGCTGGCGGCGGCGGTCCGCGGGCTGGCCAGGAACGTGCGCCCGCCGGCGCCTTGTCGGCCTTCGAAATTCCGGTTGCTGGTCGAGACGCTGTACTGGCCTGGCGCAAGCTCGTCGCCGTTCATGGCGATGCACATGGAGCATCCCGGTTCGCGCCACTCGCAACCGGCCGCGCGGAACAGATCCGGCAGCCCTTCCGCGATGGCCTGCCGCTTGACTTCCTGGGAACCCGGAACCACCAGCGCGCGCACGTTGGGGCTGACCTTGCGGCCCTTCAGCACGGAGGCGGCGGCGCGCAGGTCCGTGATGCGGGAATTGGTGCAGCTTCCGATGAAAACCACGTCGATGGGCCGCCCCGCGAGCGGCTTGCCGCCCTCGAGGCCCATGTACAGCAGCGCCTTGGCGATCGACTCGCGTTGCATGGGGTCGGCTACCTGCGACGGGTCGGGCACGGGCTGGCTGATCGGCACGCCCATGCCGGGGTTGGTGCCGTAGGTGACCATCGGTTCGAGCGAGCCGGCGTCGAGCGCGATGCTGCGGTCGTAGACGGCGCCCTCGTCGGTCGGCAACTGCTTCCAGCGCGCCACCGCCGCGTCCCACGCGGCGCCGGTGGGGGCGTGCGGGCGTCCGTGGAGGTACTCGAAGGTGACGTCGTCGGGCGCAATCAGGCCCGCGCGCGCCCCGCCTTCGATCGACATGTTGCAGACCGTCATGCGCTCTTCCATGCCCAGCGCGCGGATGGCGCTCCCCGCGTACTCGAAGACGCAGCCGGTGCCGCCGCCGATCCCGATCCGCGCGATCAACGCGAGAATAATGTCCTTGGCCGACACGCCCGGCCCGAGGCTGCCATCCACGCGCGCCAGGAAGGTCTTGGACTTGCGTTGCAGCAGGCACTGCGTGGCCAGCACGTGCTCCACCTCGCTGGTGCCGATGCCGAACGCCAGCGCTCCGAACGCGCCGTGAGTGGCCGTATGGCTGTCGCCGCAGGTGACCGTCATGCCCGGCTGCGTCAGGCCCAGCTCCGGCCCGATGACGTGTACCACGCCCTGTTGCTCGCTGTGAATTCCCAGGCAGCGTATGCCGAACTCCGCGCAGTTGGTTTCCAGTTGCGCGAGTTGCTTGGCGGCGATCGGGTCCAGGATCGGCAGCGACCGGTCGGTGGTCGGGATGCTGTGATCCGCCGTGGCGATGGTCAGCCGCGGCCGGCGGACCTTGAGCCCGCGCTCGCGCAAGCCCTGGAAGGCTTGCGGCGAAGTGACTTCATGGACCAGGTGCAGATCGATGTAGAGCAGCGCCGGCGCGCCGGGTTCCTCGTGAACGACGTGCGAATCCCAGAGTTTCTCGATAATAGTGCGAGGCATAGATTCAACTGTAGCCGCCTACGAACTAATCATAGCCGACGGCTGATGGCTGGAAAGCCGAGCGCGGGCCGGTAAGCCCGCGCTCAGCCGATCGCGGCGCACACGGCTTGGCCCACCTGTTCAGTGGTGGCCGGTGCGCCGGAAGGTCGTAAATCCGCTGTCACCTTTCCGCTGCTTAGCACGGCGTCTATGGCCGCATCCACGGCGGAGGCTTCTTCCTTCAGACCGAAACTATACTCCAGCATGGCCGCCACCGAACCGATGGCGCCCAGCGGGTTGGCCTTGTTCTGCCCGGCGATGTCGGGGGCCGAGCCGTGTACCGGCTCGTACAGCCCAACCCAGGCGCCGGACGGACGCCGATCGCCGATGGAGGCCGAGGGCAGCATCCCGATCGATCCCGCCAGCACCGCGCCTTCGTCGCTCAGAATGTCGCCGAACATGTTCTCGGTGAGGACAATGTCAAAGCGCCGCGGATTCAGAATCAACTGCATGGCGCAGTTGTCCACCAGCATGTGGTCCAGCGCGACATCGGGGTATTCCCTCGCCACCTCGGTCACCACGCGCCGCCAGAGCTGCGAGTTCTCCAGCACGTTGGACTTGTCCACCGACGTGACCTTCTTACGGCGCGCCTGCGCCAGGCGGAAGGCCACGCGGGCCACCCGCTCGATCTCCGAGCGGGTGTAGGTCATGGTATTGACCGCCCGCGTCTCCGCGCCGTCTTCCGTAATGCCGCGCGGAACGCCGTAGTAAAGACCGCCCGTCAGTTCGCGGACGATAATCATGTCGGCGCCTTCCACCAGGTGGTTCTTCAACGGCGAAGAATCCAGTTGCGACGCGTGCGCGCGCACCGGGCGCAGGTTGGCGTAGACCCCCAGCGCCTGGCGGAGCCCAAGCAATCCCTTCTCCGGCCGCTTCTCGGGCGGCGCGTTGTCGAATTCCGGCAGGCCCACCGCGCCCATCAGCGTGGCGTCGGCCTCGGAGGCCAGCCGCAAGGTTTCCCCGGGCAGCGGCGATCCGGTCTTGTGAATCGCGATGCCCCCCAGCAGCGCCTCGCTCAACGCCAGGTCGTGACGCCATCTCGCGGCGGCATGGCGCAGCACGCGCACCGCTTCGCGCGTCACCTCCACGCCGATTCCGTCGCCCGGCAAAACCAGAACATTCAGTCTCATCGGTCAGTCCGCGGCCTCCTCCCGGACCCTCATCCCGGCGCGGATGAGCTGGGCGATCTCCCGATCCATGAGGCCTTTCTTGCGATGGTCGGCCACCGCGCAGAAGCGATGGTACAGGTCTTCCACCTCTTCCTTGGTCAGTTCGAATCCCAGGTCCCTGGCGCGTTGCGATAGCGCATGGCGGCCGCTGTGCTTGCCGAGCACCAGTCTTCCTTCGGGCACGCCCACCGACCGCGGGTCGATGATCTCGTAAGTGGATTTCTCCTTCAAGTACCCGTCCTGGTGAATGCCGGCTTCGTGCGCGAAGGCGTTGGCGCCCACGATGGCCTTGTTGGGCTGCGGGCCGAAGGTGATGAGCGAACTGAGAAGCTCGCTGGCGGAGAAGAGGTGCTCGGTGCGGATGCCCGTGTAATAGGGGAAGATATCGGCGCGCGTCTTCAGGATCATGACCACTTCTTCGAGCGAGCAGTTGCCCGCGCGCTCGCCGATGCCGTTGATCGTGCACTCCACCTGGCGCGCGCCCGCCTGAACCGCGGCGATCGAGTTGGCCACGGCCAGCCCCAGGTCGTCGTGGCAATGCACGCTTACCACCGCGGATTCGCCCAGCGCCCGCGCGATGCGGCCGATCAGGACTCCGAATTCCGACGGAATCGAGTAGCCCACCGTGTCGGGGATGTTCACCGTGCTTGCCCCGGCGGCCACCACGGCCTTCGAGATCTCTTCGAGGTACTCCGGCTCCGTGCGCGCTCCGTCCTCGGCCGAGAACTCGACGTCGTCCACGTGCTTCCGCGCCAGTTCGACGGCGGCCACGGCCTCCTCGAGCGCCTGCTGGCGCGACTTCTTGAGTTTGTACTTCAAGTGAATGTCGCTGGTGGCGATGAAGGTGTGGACGCGCGGCTTCGCGGCGTGTTCGAGGGCCTTGAGAGCGCGCTCGACGTCGAGCGCGCAGCAGCGCGCAAGACCCGCGACCCGTGCCTCGGGAAACTCGCGGCTGATGGCGTCCACCGCCTCGAAATCGCCTTCCGAAGCGATCGGAAATCCCGCCTCGAGAATGTCGACGCCGAGCTCGGTGAGCTTGCGCGCCATGCGCAGTTTCTCGGGAACGTCCATGCTGCATCCGGGCGATTGCTCGCCATCGCGGAGCGTCGTGTCGAAGATGGTTACGCGGTCGGTCATAAGAAGCTCTCAGCCTTCATCTGGTCCGTGACTCCGTAGGGGCCGGCCATGCCCGGCCCGCAAGCCGATAATCCCCCGCTCCGAGCCGCGAACGTAAGAGAGCGGTTCCTTGCGCGCCTGTCGTACTTCCGTTCAATCCCGCGCCGCCGGAGGTAAGGCTAAAACCCATTATGAAGGCGGCTGTTCAATTTAGCAAATTTATAGTGTTAGCTGAGCGTATTAACCAATGTTATAATTGAACGGAGCATGGAACTTTTTTCTCTTCACGTTTTCTTGACGGTGGCAACCGAGAAGAGCTTCTCCCGGGCGGCGGAGAGGCTGCTGCGCACCCAGCCGGCGGTTTCGCTTTCGGTTCAGCGTCTGGAGCGGGAGCTCGGCGAGAAGCTGTTCGACCGCTCCGGCCGGGAGCTGGTCCCGACCGACGCGGGACGCGCGGTGCTCGACTACGCGCGGCGGTTTCAGAGCCTCCGGCAGGAGCTCGAGAACTCCCTGGCCGAGTTGCGCGACAACTCCGCCGGGCGCTTGACCATCGGCGCCAACGAATCCACTTCGCTCTACCTGCTGCGGCACATCGAGCGCTACCGCGGCTTGTATCCGAAGGTGAAGGTTCAAGTGCGCCGGAGCCTTTCGAGCAGGATTCCGAACGAGCTGCTGGACGGCAACCTGGAGCTGGGCGTGATCAGCTACGACCCCGGCGACGAACGGTTGAAATCCAAGGTGATTTACACCGACGCGCTGGCCTTCGTGGTCTCTCCCAGGCACCGCCTGGCGCGCCGGAAGACCGTGTCGATTTCCGAGCTCGCGAGCGAGAACTTCGTGGCCCACAACGTGGTGTCGCCCTATCGCGAAGTGGTGCTGCGGGAGTTCCAGGCGCACAAAGTGCCGCTGCGCATGGACGTGGAGATGCCCACCATCGAGACCATACGCAAAATGGTGCAGAACAACATGGGAGTGGCGTTCGTGCCGCGCATGTGCGTGGAGCAGGAGATCGCGCAGAAAACCCTGTGCGAGGTGCGCATCCGGGAGATGCACGTCGAGCGCAAGATCCGCCTGGTCTATCCCACCCGCCGCGCCCTGAGCCACGCCGCCAAAGCCTTTCTGGAGGTCGTGGGGTGACCGGCGTCGCAGCGCGTGGCGCACGCCTCAGCCGAAAGCCCCCGCGCGATGCCGCGGGTGAAACCGGGAGGGAGACCCCACCAGCCTGCGAGATCGACTCTTATGTGGGGCAGCCCTTTTAGGCCAATGCCGCATACTTTTTGAGCGTCGCTGTATTAGCCACCGCGGGCGGGCGGTTGGGGTTTGGGCTTAGTGTTTGCGGCGGCTTCGCTTTTTCGGGCGGAATCGGCCAGGGCCCTGCG
>CAIRXZ010000342.1 GCA_903882645.1 uncultured Acidobacteriia bacterium
CACTTTTTTGTCGTGCACCCTGCCTCGCGCGGGTAAGATCCCGGCGAGGGCCGCGCGCTCTTCGCTTTCGGACCGCCGGATTGCGCAAACTCCAAGCGTGGGGATCGGGCATGCCCTGAACCCAAGCCCACCCCCGCTTGAATCGGAACCGGCAACAAGGGAGAATAAAGATTCGAGGTCTTAAAGACCGAATTCACGGGCGGTGATACGCCCAGGAGGTATTCGTGGTCCATTCATCGTCTCGCCGAAGTTTTCTAGGAGCCACTCTGGCGCTTCCCGCGGCGGCCGCCGCGTCGACCGGTTCCGGCTCTCCGGGCCAGGCGCCGGCCGCCAAGTCCCCCGCCCCGCCGGCAGCCCCCAAGTTCACATACGCAACTTTGGGCAAGACGGGCGTGCGCCTCACGCGGCTGTCGTTCGGCTGCATGACCACCTCCGATCAAAGCGTGATCGAGAGGGCCGCCGACATGGGCATCGTTTACTTCGACACGGCCCGCGTCTATCAGGGCGGCAACAACGAACGCATGGTGGGCGCCGCGCTCAAGAAGTACCGCTCGAAGGCGTTCATTGCCAGCAAGTCGCTGGCGCGGGACGGGAAAGGCGCTTTGGCGGATCTCGATGCCAGCCTGAAAGAACTGCAGACCGACCATCTGGACCTGTGGTATCTGCACAGCCGGCAAGCGCCGAACACGGTCACCGACGACCTTCTCGAGGCGCAGAACGCGGCCAAGAAGGACGGCAAGATCCGGTTCGCCGGCGTCAGCTTCCACGGCGGCCACGCGGAGATGATCCCGGCGATGCTCAAGACGAACCACTTCGACGTGTTCCTGATGAGCTACAACTTCACCATGGATCCGTCCATCGAGCCGCTGATCGAGACCGCGCACAAGGCCAACGTCGGCATCGTTGCTATGAAGGGCCTGGCGGGCGGGGTGAAACCCACGGTGGGTTCCTACCGGATCCCCGCGGAGCAACTGAACAAGCTGACTCGCGAAGGGGCTCCGGTGGCGGCGCTGAAGTGGGTGCTGAAGAATCCCAACGTCGATACGGTGATTCCCAGCATCGTCGACAACGAGCAGCTCGAACAGAACATCGCGGCGATGAGCTCGCCTTTCAGCCAGAACGACGCCAAGCTGCTGGCCATGCGACTCGAGGAGATCAAGCCGCTGTACTGCCGGATGTGCGGGCATTGCGAGGGCCAGTGCCCGAAGGGTTTGCCGGCGTCCGATATCCTGCGCTTCCTGATGTACGCCGAGGGCTACGGCCAGTTCGCGATGGGACGCGAGAGCTTCCAGGGGCTGCCGGCGGAGGTCGCCGCGGTCCGCTGCGGCGATTGCGCCAGTTGTTCGATTCAGTGCCCCAACGGAGTGCAGGTAGCGAGCCGGCTCCGGCGCGCGCAGGAACTGTTCGCATAGGGCGCGGGCGGGCCGGGGGGCCTGCCTCACGCGCAAATAGATATTTCCGATCCGCCGCATAGAAACTTCTGTCTTCTGGCGCGGGAATCATCGCGCGACAATGGCGTTGTCCCACGTTCGGACGTGATCCACGATGAGATCCTTTTCCCCCGCGTGCGCGCTTGCGCTCCTTTCCACCTCCGTTGCGTCGGCGGCGGCCCCCGATATCGAGTCGCGTCTGACGGCCGTGGAAGCCGCCGCGCAGTCCGCCCAAAGCGCGGGGGACAACGCGTGGATGCTGGTCAGCGCAGCCCTGGTCCTGATGATGACCGGTCCGGGCCTCGCCCTGTTCTACGGCGGCCTGGTGCGGCGCAAGAACGTGCTCAGTTCCATGATGCACAGCTTCATCCTGATGGCGGTGGTGACCGTGATCTGGGCGGTGCTGGGATATAGCCTGGCGTTCGGCGGGTCCTCTCCCTTTATCGGCGATCTGCACTTCGCGTTCTTGAATCATGTAGGCAGCGCGCCGAATCCGGACTACGCGCCCACCATCCCGCAGCAGACGTTCATGATTTACCAGTTGATGTTCGCGGTCATCACGCCGGCCTTGATTTCCGGCGCGTATGCGGAACGCATGAAGTTCAGCGCCATGCTGCTGTTCACTGTCCTGTGGACCCTGCTGGTTTACTTCCCGATGGCCCACATGGTGTGGGGCAAGGGCGGCTTTCTCAACGCGGCGCTGGGCGGCAGGGTTCCGTGTTTCGATTTCGCCGGCGGCACGGTGGTGCACATCACCTCGGGCGTTTCCGCGCTGGTGTGCGCGCTATACCTCGGGAAGCGTCTGGGTTATCCCAACGAGCCTTCAAAACCGCACAACATGGTGATCAGCGTCATCGGCGCGTGCATGCTGTGGGTCGGCTGGTTCGGCTTCAACGCGGGCAGCGCGCTGGCGGCGTCCGGTCTGGCCACCAGCGCCTTCGTGGCCACGCACTTCGGAGCGGCCGCGGCTGCGCTCGGCTGGATCGCCGCCGAATGGATCCACACCGGCAAACCCAGCGTGCTGGGCGGGATTTCGGGCGCGGTGGCGGGGTTGGTGGCCATTACGCCGGCTTCGGGCTTCGTGCAGCCGTTCCCGGCATTGCTGATCGGCTTGTGCGCCGGAGTCGCATGCTACTTCATGGTCGTCAAAGTGAAGAGGATCTTCGGCTACGACGACGCGCTGGACGCCTTTGGCGTGCACGGGGCGGGCGGAACGCTGGGCGCCATCCTCACCGGGGTGTTCGCCACTAACGCCGTGAACGATGCATTCAAGGACGCCTCCGGGCGGACCCTGCCGCTCGGCCTGGTGGACGGCCACGGCGCGCAAGTGCTCAACCAGATCGTGGGCTGCGCGATCGCCTGGGCGCTGGCCGCTGTCGGCACGCTCGTCATCCTGAAGATCTGCGACGTCGTCGTGGGGGTGCGCGTGAGCGGGGAGCAGGAAGTCGAGGGGCTTGACCTCAGCATGCACGGCGAGGAGGGATATATCCTGGAGAGCTAGGCGCAAGGGCTTCGCCCTTGAAATCCCTTCGGGATTTGGGAGTCGGGAGACAGAAGTCGGAAGGCGGGGCGCGCCTGGCGGAGCCGAACGAGGGTAGTCTAAAGATAATGAAGAAAATCGAAGCCGTCATTCAGCCGTTCAAACTCGATGAAGTCAAGGAAGCGCTCAAGAGCATCGGCATCGATGGCATGACCATTAGCGACGTCCGCGGCCACGGACGCCAAAAGGGTCACAAGGAAATCTACCGCGGCCAGGAGTATAACGTCGACCTCCTGCCGAAGGTCAAGGTGGAAATGGTGGTCTCCGAAAGCCGTTGTCCGGAAGTCTTGAGAACCCTCGCCACGGCCGCGCGCACCGGGAAGATCGGCGACGGAAAGATCTTCGTCTACGAGGTCGCCGAAGCGATCCGCATCCGGAACGACGACCGTGGAGAATCGGCTCTCTAGCTTCGACCCCGCCGCCTCCTTGGCTGAACGAACGGCGCAAGTGGACGGCGCCGCGCTGGAGGCGGCCGCCGCTTCGCTGTTTCCCCCGGATGGGCCGGTTTCGGGACTCGCGCTCCTGGCGGTAGGCGGCTACGGTCGCCGCCAGTTGTTCCCCCATTCCGACGTGGACCTCCTGCTGCTCTTCGGCAAGGAGGGCGCGGCGCTCGATCGCAAAGCGAACGTCTCGGCATTCCTTCAGCGGCTTTGGGACGGCGGCATGCGCGTCAGCCAGTCGGTTCGGACGCCGGAAGAGTGCCTCTTGGTGCACGACCAGAACGCCGAGTTGAACATCAGCCTGCTCGACCGCCGCTACCTGGCCGGCGACCGCGCGCTTTACGACGCTCTGGACGCAAGATTGCCCCGCTTTCTGCACGCCAATCGGGACGCGCTGATCGGCAACCTGGCGCGCCTGACCCACGAACGGCACGCCAAGTACGCGGAAACCTTCTATCACCTGGAGCCGAACGTCAAGGAGACTCCGGGCGGACTGAGGGACTACCAACTGATCTGCTGGCTGGAGCAACTGCGCGGGGCGGCGTTCGCCGAGCCGGCCCTGGAATTGCGGCAGGCGTTCGACCACCTCGCGCGCATCCGCTGCAAGCTGCACGCGGACGCCGGACGCGACCAGAACGTCCTCTCTTTCGACGAGCAGGACGCCATCGCCGAGCGCTGGGGCCAGGGCGGCGCGGCCGAATGGATGCGCGAATACTATCGCCATTCCCGCGCGGTCTACCGCGCCGCCATTCGCGAACTCGAGAGCCTGGAGGCGCAGACCAGCGGCCTGTTCGCGCAATTTCGCGACTGGCGCTCACGCCTGGGCAACGCCGATATCGGCGTGCGCCGCGAGCGCGCCCATTTCCGCGAGCCGCAGTTGCTGGAAGCCGATCCCACTCTCGCGCTGCGCCTGTTCGAATTCGTGGCGCGGCACGGCATCCGGCCCTCGCCCGAGACCGAACGGCGCCTCGAATCGCAGTTTGGCCGCCTGGAAGCGCACTTCGGCGGGCGGACGCCGGCCTGGCCGGCTTTGAGCCGCATGTTCGCCCTCCCGCATGCGGCGCTGGCCCTGCGCTCGATGCACGAAACCGGCGCCCTGTGCGCCTTCTTTCCGGAATTGAAGAGCATCGAATGCCTGGTGATCCGCGATTTCTTTCACCGGTACACCGTGGATGAGCACACGGTAGTGGCGATTGAGCGTCTCCTGAAGCCGCAAGATCCTTACGCCGGTCTGCTGGCCGAGACCGGCCAGTTGGGCGCGCTGGTCTTCGCGACGCTGTTCCACGACGCCGGGAAAGGAGCGCCCGATCGAGGCCACGTGGATGCATCGCTCGATCTGGCCGACGCCGCCATGGGCCGCATCGCGGCGCCGGGGCCGGACCGCGAGACCGTTCTCTTCCTGATCCGGAACCACCTGGTGCTTTCCGCCGCGATGCAGTCGCGCGACGTCTTCGACCCGCAGACCATTCGCGAGGTGGCCGCGCAGATGGAGACCGTGGAGCGTCTCAAGGCGCTCACCCTGCTGACTTACGCCGACATTTCCGCGGTCAACCCTTCCGCCATGACGCCCTGGCGCGCCGATCAGCTTTGGCAGCTCTATTTGATGGTCTACAACGAGCTGACGCGGGAGCTGGAGACGGGCCGCATCCAAAGCGCCCCGGCGGCGAACCCCGAACGCGCCGCGTTCCTCGAAGGCTTCCCCAAGCGTTACCTGCGCACGCACTCGGAAGGCGAGATCGCTTCTCACATGGCGCTCGAAGCGAAGGCGCGGGATCCGAAGGCTCCGCGCGGGGCGGCCGTGGAGGTCCGCAAAGTCGATGCGGCGTGGCAACTGACGCTGGCCGCGCCGGACCGTCCCGGCCTGTTCGCCTCGGCCGCCGGCACGCTCTCCGGCTTTGGCCTGAACATCCTCCGCGCCGAAGCGTTCACGAACCGGCGCGGCATGGTGCTGGACACCTTCACCTTCGCCGACCCCCTCCGCAACCTGGAGCTGAATCCCAGCGAAGTGGACCGCCTGCGCTCGACCGCCAAGCGCGTCATAGCGGGCAAAATGGGCGTCAAGGACTTACTGCGCAACCGCCCGAAGCCCTCCCTGCCGAGCCGGAAATCCCGGATTCCCGCCACGGTCACCTTCGATGCAAATGCCAGCCAGACCGCCACGCTGATTGAGATCGTCGCGCAGGACCGCCCCGGCCTGCTTTACGACCTGGCCTCCGCGATTTCCTCGCAAGGCGCGAACATTGAAGTAGTTCTCATCGACACCGAAGCCCACAAAGCCATCGACGTGTTCTACGTGACCGCCGAGGGGAAGAAGCTGACGCCGGAGAAGCAAGAGGCGTTGGCGGAGGCGTTGCGGCAGGCGGCGGGCTAGATCTTCGATCGCGCGATGTTGCGCTCGTGGGTAGGAACCGCTCCCTCACGGTCGCGGCCCTAAACGGGGGTTTGAGCGCGAACGAGCGGCTTGTCGATAGCGCCGGGTTTCGCGTTCGCGGAGCTAGATCCCGAACAAGGCGTGGTACTTCGCGGGCAGGCGTGTGCGCTCGATTGCGCGGTTGACAAAAACGTGGCGGGTGTGTCCGGTGGCGAGGATACGACCCTGCCCCGCGAGGCGCATTTCATAGGCGAAGACGACGATGCGGGCGTTGGCGTCGTCCACCCAAGTCTTGACGATCACCTCGTCGTCGAAGCGCGCCGGCGAGCGGTAGCGGCATTGGGATTCGGCCACCGCCAGAAAGACGCCGTCCTGGTTTTCCATGTCGCGGTAGTTGAAGCCCAGGGATTTGCAGAGATCGACGCGGCCCACCTCCATCCAGACCAGGTAGTTCGCATAATAGACCACGCCCATGCAGTCGGTTTCGGCATAGCGCACGCGCAAGCGGGTTTCGGCGAAGGGTTTCATGGGTAAGAGTATTGTAGCCCGCCGCAACGGGGAGCCGTCCGGGACCGTCTGATAGACTGGGAGACACGGTTCAGCATGCGCGCGCGAGTGCTGTTTTTCGGCGTCCTGAAGGACTTGGCGGGGCGGCCCTCGGAAGAGGCCGAAGTCCCCGCCGGTACGACCGTGGGCGGCATTCTGGAGTCCTGCACGGCGCGGTTTCCGCGGCTGCGGGAGATGGCCGGAAGCATCGCCGCCGCGCGGAATCGGCAGTTTGCGGACTTTTCGGCGGCGGTGGAAGAGGGCGACGAAGTGGCCTTCCTGCCGCCTGTGAGCGGCGGGACGGCCGACGGGGCGGCGGAGATCGCCGAGGACGGAAACTACTACGCGCTGACCCGGCGGCCGATCGATCCGCGGGCTCTCGCGACGCGCCTGATCGCCGGCGCGGAGGGCGCGGTGGTGACCTTCGAGGGGACGGTCCGGAACAACACCAACGGCCGCCCGACGCGCTTCCTGGAGTACGAAGGCTACGAGCCGATGGCCCTTGCCGCGATGGCGGGGATCGGCCGCGAGATCGCGGCCGCGCGCCAGATCGGCCGTATCGCCATCGTGCATCGCCTGGGCCGCGTGCTGGTGGGCGAAACCAGCGTGGCGGTCGTGGTGACGGCCCCGCACCGGCGGCCGGCTTTCGAAGCCGCCATCGAGGCTATCGACCGGCTAAAGAGAATCGTTCCCATCTGGAAGAAGGAGTGCTTCGCGGATGGCGAAGTGTGGGTGGAAGGGGAGCGGGACCGCGATGCGCCGGCGGGCTAGGATCGTGCGCGATCCAACGAAGCGAGGCAGGCCAGGAGGCCTGCCCCGCGTGGTGGTGGCTATTCTGTGCATGGCCGGCCCGGCCGTCGCCCAGGAAACGCCCGCGTTCCGCACGAACGTCACCCTGGTACACGTCGTGGCCACGGTGAAGAACCGGGCGGGCGAGCTGGTGGGAGCGCTTCGGAAGGACGATTTTGAGATTTACGACAACGGCGCGCGGCAGGACATCGCCGTGTTCGAGCGCCAGACGGAGCAGCCCCTCTCCGTGGTTCTGATGATCGACACCAGCGGGTCCACCGGCAAGGACCTGAAGTACGAAACCGATTCGGCCAGCCGCTTTCTGCGCGCGCTGCTTTCCGAGGGCAACCCGCGCGACGCCGTCGCGTTGTACGGCGTGAATGCCGACGTGACGCTGCTCCGCGACTTCACGCACAACTACGCGTCGCTCGAACAGCAGTTCCGGCTCCTGCATCCGGAAGGGGCGACGGCGCTTTTCGACGCGATCTTCTGGGGTTCGCAGTCTCTCGAGAAGCGCGAAGGCCGCAAAGCGATCGTTATCGTCACCGACGGCGACGACACGTACTCGAAGACCACTTCGCACCAGGCGCTCGAAGCGGCCCACCTGGCCGATGCCGTAATCTACCCGGTGGTGGTTGTGCCCATCGCGAACGACGCGGGGCGCAACATCGGCGGCGAGCACGTCCTGACCTTCATGGCGGAAGGAACGGGAGGCCGCACTTTCTTGCCGGCCCTGGGCCCGGACCTCAACAAGGCGTTCGCCGATATCGTCACGGAGCTGCGCACGCAATACCTGCTGGCTTTCTACCCGCGCGGCTCGCAATCCACGAAGGACCGGTTTCACAAGCTGGAGGTGCGGGTGAAGGGGCCGGAATTGCAGGTGTCGGCGCGCAATGGTTATTATGGGGAAGTCGAGGCCGGCGGCGGCCCGGCGGATGCCCGCGTATCGGTAGGCTCCGAAACAACAGGGACGGCGCCCGAGAAGGGCAAGAAGCCGTGATTGCCCCGCGGCAAGGCGGGCCGGGAGGCCTGCCCCACTGGGGCAAGAAACGCTGGGAGAGGTGACTACGTTACAACAGGGCGGAAAGTCCGGACGCGCGCCGGAACAAACCTTCGAAGAGGCCAAGTACCTCAAGCGCCTGATCGAGAGCGCTACGCCGGTGCGCGTGAAGCTGGCGGACGGGGAAGAAGTGGCCGGGACCATCGAGTATTACGACCAGTCCTTCATTCGCCTGACGCGCAAGGGCGAGCCGAACCTGTTCGTGTTCAAGCACGATATCAAGTACCTGCTGGAAGAGGGGTAAGAAGCTGTCGGCGGTCGGCGGTCGGCGTTCGGCTCTTCACGCTTCAGTAAGCGCATCATGAGTTACTTGGAAACGGCTGTCGAGATCGCGCGCGAAGCGGGCGCGCTGCTGGCGAACTACTTCGAGCGCCGCGTCCGGTTCGAGCTCAAGGGCGAATTCGACCTGGTGACCGAGGCCGACCGGGCGTCCGAGGCGCTGGTGGTGGAGCGCCTGCGCTCGCATTTCCCCTCGCACGCCATCGTGGCCGAGGAGGGCGGCGGCCACGAAAGCCCCTCGGAATATCGCTGGTACGTGGACCCCTTGGACGGCACCACGAACTTCGCGCACGGCTTTCCGATGTTCAACGTGACGCTGGGCCTGGAACGCGCGGGCGAAGCCGTGGCGGGCGTGGTCTACGATCCGCTGCGGCAGGAAATGTTCGCGGCCGAACGGGGGGCCGGGGCGTACCTGAATGGCAAGCGCGCGCGGGTTTCCACGGTGCGGAACCTGGGCGAGAGTCTGGCCTCCACGGGGTTTCCGAGCCGGAAGCGCAGCCACGACGTGAACGTTCATTTCTTCTACCAGGTCGCCATGGCGTCACACGGCGTGCGGCGCACGGGCTCGGCCGCTTTGGACCTGGCGTACGTGGCGAGCGGCCGGCTGGACCTGTTCTGGGAGTTCGGCCTGAAGCCCTGGGACATGGCCGCCGGCGCGCTGCTGGTGCGGGAAGCGGGCGGCCGCGTCTCCGACATGAACGGAGCGCCGCACAACATCAATTCGTCGCCGCATCTGCTGGCCGATAATGGCGCGCTGCACGCGCCGGCGCTCGAGTTTTTGGCCGAAATCTTCCAAGGCAACTTCCGCACGCCGATGCCGGAGATTAAATAGCTATCGGCTATCGGCCTTCAGCGTTGGCCGGACTCCGCTTCGCGGAGCCGGCTTCCCTGCCCTTCCCTTGCGTTTGGCGCCCCCAAGGCCGGATAATGAGGCCGTCTCCTGTTCTTTACTATCGCCACGGAAAACCGCAGGTAGGTAATGCGAAAACACCCACGGATGATCGCCCTGGCGCTGGCGGGCGCGCTGCCGCTGGCCAGTTCCTTCGCGGCCGACACCAAGATGGTGAAAGCCGTTTCCGACCACTTCGAACTTTACACCACCGACAACGAAGCTTTGGCTAAACCGGCCTTGGAGCACTTCGAGACGGTGCGTGCGTACCTCCTCAAGGCCACCAACGCCCAGGATCCGTTTGCGGCGCCGGTGCGGATCGTCGGTTTTAAGTCCTTTGGCGAGTTCGGCGCCTATAATACAAAGCACGATCCGGGCGTGAACGCCTTCTCTCAAGCCAGCCCCGCACGCGTCACCATCGTCATGTCGGGTCTCAAGAAGGAAATGTACGAGTACGGCGTGCGCGAATACGTCACCCTGCTGCTGGACCGCACCGCGCCGAAGTTGCCGTACTGGCTCAAGCTGGGGTTTGGCGAGCTTTACTGCACGCTGCGCGTGGAAAACGGGCAACTGCTGCTCGGCGCTTCCCCCGCACGGAGTTATCGCAGCAGCACGTCGCCGGACTTCGACATGGGCATGTTGGTTACGCTACAGCCAGGATCTCATGGCAACAAGGGAGCGGCCGATTTCTACTCGCAGGCGAAAAATGCCGCGTTCGGCAAACAGGACGGCATGGGAACCATCGAGGCCAGCCAGACGGTGGACTACCCCGTCCTCACCTGGCAATTGACTCACATGCTGATGTTCAAGAAGGAGTACGGTTCGAAGTTCGGAGCCTTTGTCGGGGCCCTTTCGAATGGCGAGGACTCCGTCGCTGCGCTGGGACGAATCTACGACCAATCGCTGGCGGGCCTGAAACAGGACGTCATCCTTTACATGAAGATGCCGTCACACGCCGTGGCGGGCCTCAAGTTCCAGTTGGACAAGCCGGTGACGCCGCAGGTCGGCCAGCTCTCCCCAGCCGATTCCGCGGCTGTGCTGGCCGAGCTAAAGTCCTCGAAATAGGCTGCGGATCACACGCATTTTCGATGCGGGCGGACCGGCCCGGCATCTGAAGCCGCCGGTCCGCGGTAGAGGCCTTCCTCGAAGATGTAGTCGAGGACCTGCCTGGGGACCCCGGCGGGGCGTTGGCCGCCCGCCAGGGCGGCGCGGATTGCGGAAGACGAGGCGGCTGATTCCAGCGTATCCAAACGCTGCGCGCGCACGCCCTCGGGGACTTCGCAGGAATAGCCGGGGCGGCCCACTACCAGGAACTCGACGGCGCGCGCCACTTCACGCCACCGGCGCCAGGAGCGGATTTCTGCGAACGCGTCGGCGCCAATAAGGAAAAACAGATCGTCCGCGTCTATTTGCGCCCGCACCTTTTCGATGGTGTCTATGGAATAGCTGCGCCGCGCGCTCTCTTCCAGGCGCGACACCTCGAAGCGCGGTTCCCCCTGGCAGGCCAATTGCGCCATGCGCACGCGCGCGTCATAGGGCGCGTGGGTTGCGCCGGCCTTATGGGGCGGGCGCGCGGCCGGCACGAAGAGAACGCAGTCCAGCGAGAACCGGCCCGCGGCGGCCCGGGCGATGGCCACGTGCGCGTCGTGGATGGGGTCGAACGTGCCGCCGAATATCGCCAATCTCATGGTCGCGCACACAGACAGGCCAAGGGCAGCGATGGCCCGCCCCGCTATTCAGCCCTGCCTTTCGATCTTTACGGAACTTATGCGCACTTCCTTCTTGGGCCGGTCCTGCGCGCCGCGCGGAACCAGCGAGATTTTCTCCACAACCTCGTAGCCCTCGACCACTTCTCCAAACACGGTGTGGTGGTTGTCCAGCCACGGCGTGGCGGCAACGGTGATGAAGAACTGGCTGCCGTTGGTGTTCGGCCCGGCGTTGGCCATCGAGAGGATGCCGGGTTTGGAGTGCTTGAGATCCTTGTGAAACTCGTCGGCGAACTTGTAGCCGGGGCCGCCGCGGCCGGTTCCTTCCGGGTCGCCGCCCTGAATCATGAAGTTGGGAATGACGCGATGAAAAACGGTTCCGTCGTAGAAGGGCTTTCCGGTCTTGCTTCCTTCCGCCAGGGCGATGAAGTTCTCAATCGTGCGCGGCGCCTGCTCGGCGAACAGTTTGATCTTGAAGGTCCCTTCCGAGGTGTCGAATCGGGCGTGGATTTCGTTGGGCATCACTAGGGATTGTAGCAATTCGGGATTCGCCGCCGCGTGCTAGAAAAGCCGCAAAAGAGAGGCGTGCTAAGATTGCGGCTTAAAGAATGCGTCCGGAAGAATCGATCCCGCTGACTCTGGAGGAGCATCGGGAGTTGGGCGCCGAGTTGCGCAAGGTCCGGGCTCGGATGCGCGAGTTGTGCGATTTGGTGACGGCGGTCTACGGACCCAACACACAGGCGGCGTTCAGCTTCTCGAAGGCCGCCGGGGCCGTGGAACGCTTGTGCTCGGACATGCAGGCGCAGGCCGAGCGCGATCTGCCCGGATATCAGGCGGACGAGTTCTATACCTGAACCCTCTCGTGGCGCGGGGCTTCTTCCCAAGCGGAAAAGGGCGCTGCGCTACCAACCGGCCGGTTTGCCCCGGTTCTGCTCGTCAAGCCACTTTTGAAGGGGCGCGAAATAGTCGCGGATCGCCGAGGCGTCCATTTCGCGCGTGCCCGCGATCTTCTCGAGCGCGTCCTGCCAGGGGCGGCTCTGGCCCATCTCCAGCATGGCGGCGAGGCGGCCGCCGGCTTTCTTGTCGCCGTAGACCGAGCACCGGTTCAAAGGACCCTGGCGCCCGGCCGCCTGGGCCAGCGCGCGATGAAACTGGAACTGCAGGATGTCCGCGAGAAAATAGCGCGCGTAAGGCACGTTGGCGGCCACGTGATACTTGGCTCCGGGGTCGAAATCGGCTTCGTTCCGCGCAACCGGAGGCGCGATTCCCTGGTACTTCTCGCGAAGCTGCCACCATGCCTCGTTGTATTTCCCGGGAGGGATCTCGCCGGAGAACACCTTCCAGCGCCACTGGTCGATCACGAGGCCGAAAGGCAGAAAAGCGATTTTCTCGAGCGCGCGGTGCAGCAGCAGGCCAATGTCCTTGGAGGGATCGGGGGCCTTGTCGAGCAGCCCGATCTTGACCAGGTATTCGGGCGTGATGGAAAGCGCGATGGTGTCGCCCACGGCCTCGTGGAAGCCGTCGTTGGCGCTGTCGCGGAAGGAGGGGGCCAGGTTGCTGTAGGCGCGCTGGTAGAAATTGTGTCCCAGCTCGTGGTGCACGGTCAGGAAATCCTCGCCGGTGATTTGGAGGCACACCTTCAGCCGGAGGTCGCTGAGAGAGTCGATATCCCAAGCGCTGGCGTGGCAGACCACCTCGCGGTCGCGCGGCCGCAGAAACAGCGAGCGTTCCCAGAAGGTGTCCGGCAGCGGGGCGAATCCCAGCGACACAAAGAAGTTTTCGCCGTACTTGACCATCTGCTTCCAGTCGGTGTTGCGCTTCTTGAGGATCTCGGTCAGGTCGTAGCCGGGATCGGCGTTGGCCGGCTCCACCAGGGGATAAATGTTGTCCCAATCCTGCGCCCACATATTGCCCAGCAGGTCGGCGGGAATCGGGCCGCTGGCCGGGACCGCGTCGCCGTACTTCTCCCGCAGGCGGGCGCGAACGTAGGCGTGCAGCGAAACGTAAAGCGGACGCACCTGGTCCCAGAGCCGGTCCAGTTCCTTGGCGAAGGCGTCGGGCGGCATGTCGTATTTCGAGCGCCACATGGCCCCGTTGTCCTGGAAGCCGAGCTGACGCGCGCCCTTGTTGGCCAGTTCGACGTAGCGGGTGAAGTCCTGGCGCATGGGCCGCGAGATGGCGTGCCAGCCGGTCCAGGCTTCCAGCAGTTGCTTGGGGTCGCGGCTCTCGGCAAGGATCTTGCTCAGCTCTTCCAGGTCCCTGCAACTCGCCGGCCCGCTGGGACAATACTTACCCTTGCCGTACATGCCTTCCATGCCCGCGGTGATGCGGGTCAGCTCCTCGCTTTCCTTGGGATCGGAGGGCGTGGCGATGGTGAGCGAGAGTTTCAGGAGCTTGATCTTCCGCGCCGTCTCCGGGTCGAGCTTGAGGCCGTCGAAGCGCGTCGACTTCTTGGCGTAATCCACGGTGGCCGCGATGGCGCGTTCGTCGATCTTGGCGGCCAGCGCCTCGGTGTCGTCGGTGATGTAGGTGGATTTGATCCAATCGGCGCGGGACGCGTCCACGTCCAGAACGAGCAGCTTCTGTTCCGCGTCCGCGATGAACTTGCGGGCTTCTTCGGGCGTCGCCTTGCGGCCGGCGCCGCTGGCAAGGACGGCAAACAGGCAGGTGAGGCACAGGGCGGGCTGAATCTTCATGCCTACACGGTAGCAGACCAGCGGGTCTCCCGGACGCCGCGTCCGCCAGCCCGCCGCGACGATCGAGATGGCCGCCCCGGGGGGCTTCGGCGAGAGCCATCCGGCGCCCGCGCGGATTGTCGCTGGCGGCGTCTGGCTTTGCGCCGATCGCGCGGGACGTGTTAGCCTTTGATAGTCAGCGTGACGTTGCGGGGACGTAGTTCAGTTGGTTAGAACGCCGGCCTGTCACGTCGGAGGTCGCGGGTTCGAGCCCCGTCGTCCCCGCCAAGCCCTTCAAACCCTTGCCCGCGTCGAAACGATCCCGGGTCCCGGAAAACGGGCGCTATGCTTCACACAATCCTTTCGGTGGACGGTGACAATTCCCGCCGCGACGCCACAAGCCAAGCCCTTCGTTTGGCAGGATTCGAGGTGGTCGAAGCCGTGAGCGCGGCGGAGGCGCTGAAGCTGGCATCCCAGTCGCAGCCGTCGCTCGTTCTGCTTGGCGCGCCGCCCGCCGGGGCCGAAGGACCGGCCGAGTTCTGTCGTCGGCTCAAGGCCGATCCCCGGACCGCCCGCATCCCGGCGCTGTACATACACGGCGAAGGCGAGTCCGGGCGCCCCTGCCGCGAAGGGCTGGAATGCGGCGCCGACGCCTGCTTGCGCGCGCCCGTTGCGCAGGAGACCTTGGCCGCCATGGCCGCCGCGTTGATTCGGGCGGGCGCCGCCGGGCGGCAGGGCGATGCGGCCGTCCAGCCGCAGGGTGAGCTGCATGCGCAGTCGCACGCCATTCTGGAGCGGATGCGCGGCAGCGTCTGCTGGTTCGACCGGGACTTCCGCTTTGTCGATCTGAACGCGGCTGCGGAACGGCTGGCGGGACGCGGCCGGGATGCGTTGCTGGGAAAATGCCTCTGGGACGTTTTCCCCGAGACCATCGGGACGAACCTGGAACGGGAATTCCGGCTTGCGGCCGGGCGCCGCGAGCCACGCGCCTTCGAGTACCACTCCGCACGGCTCGACAATTGGCTTGAGGTCCGGGCGTGGCCCGCGGAAGACGGCGGAATCGCCATGATCGCCTTGGACATCACCGATCGCAAGCAGGCCGAGCGGGCGCTGGCGGAAAGCGAAGAGAAGTTCTCCAAGACGTTTCAATTGAACGCCGCCGCCATGGCGCTGACGCGCCTTTCCGATGGGCTGATCCTGGAAGTCAACGAGAGATGGGCGGAAATCTTCGGGTTCTCCCGTGAGGAGATCGTCGGCCGGAGCACGTCGGATATCGGCCTTTGGAAAGACCCCGCGGAACGGGCGCGCGCGATGCGCGACCTGGAAACGCATGGCTCCTTCCGCGCCCGCGAATGCCGGTTCGTGCGAAAGAACGGCGAAACATGGACCGCCCTGGTCTCCTGCGAGGTCATTCCGCTGCAAGGGGCGCGGACGATTCTGAGCTCCGCAACGGACATCACCGAGCGCGAGATGGCCGAAGAGCGCCTGCGGCAATCCCGGAAACTGGAAAGCGCCGGAGCGCTGGCGGCCGGGGTCGCGCACGACTTCAACAACCTGCTGGTGAGCGTGATCGGCAATGCCAGCCTGGCCCGGGAGTTTTTGCCGCCGGACAATCCCGCGGCCGCACTGCTCGACGGAATCGTCCAAGCCGGCGAGCAGGCTGCTCATCTCACCCGGCAGATGCTGGCTTATTCGGGGAAAGGGAGGTTCCTGGTGGAACCGGTGAACCTCTCGGATCTCATTCCGGAGGCGATGGCGCTGGCGCAGCCTTCCATTCCCAAAGCCATCGCGGTGCGCCTCGACTTGGCGGCGGATCTGCCGACGATCGAAGCCGACCGCGGCCAGGTGCAGCAGGTATTCCTCAACCTGATGCTGAACGCCGCGGAAGCGATCGGCGCCGATGCCGGCGCGATCTCGGTCCGCGCTGGCGTTCAGGAGGTGGATGAGCGTTACATCCGCCGCCACCCGGAAACGGCCGGCCTTCCCCATGGCCCGTACGTCTGCCTGGAAGTGCGCGATACCGGCCGCGGCATGGACGAAGCGACCAAGTCCAGGATCTTCGATCCTTTCTTCTCGACGAAATTCACGGGGCGCGGGCTGGGTCTTGCGGCCGCCGGCGGAATCCTGCGGGCGCACAAGGGCGCGATCGCGGTGAGCAGCGCGCCGGGCGAAGGCGCCTGCTTCACGGCGCTGTTCCCGGCGGCGGTCCGGACGGCGCCGCGAGGCGGCGGCTAAGAGGCGGTTGCCCCGGCCGCCGCGCTTGCGCTATCCTGGAGACTCCACTACTTTGTAAGGATTCGACTCACCGAAGATGGCTAATACCTATTCCGCACTGAAGCGGGTGCGACAGACTGAACGCCGCACGGATTACAACCGGCAAAACAAGACGCGCCTGCGGCATCAGATCCGCGCCATGCGGCGCGCCATCGCCAGCAAGGACGCCAAGGCCGCCGAGGAACTGCTCCCCAAGACGTTCTCCGTGATCGACCGTTCCGCGAAGTTCGGGATCATCAAGAAGAACACCGCGGCCCGGTACAAGTCCAAGCTGCACCTGCGCGTGAAGGCCCTCCAGGCGTAGCAGGCGGGGCGGATCTCCCGGTCTGTTGGGGGGGGCCTGCGGCCCGGCGGGATTTCATGAGAAACTCCTATGGCGGGGCGGACGCGTGTTTCGCTCGGTTTCACTACCCCACGCGAGTGGATGCATTGTATCGGGGCATGGCTTGAGCCGTGCCCTGATACAAGGCGCGCATCCGGATTATGCAATTTGGAACCCGAGTGTTTGGTCTAACTTCGGATTTGGGGTTCAATAGCGCCGGCGGCCGCGCGCCCGCCCGGCTGGGAAATCGTCCAAAACCACAAATGCTCACCCCCTATTCGGGGGTGAGCATTGTTTCCCCTGTTTCACCAGGGTGATGTTCGATGGGAGAATCAGCTTCGACGGAATCGCAACCGTCAAAACTTTGTAGTTGGATCTTATTGCCCCGCGGCTCTTAAGTCAAGAGAAATTCCGACTCAAAATTCCGGTTTGTAAGCTGCTCTTACAGGGTGACTTGCGCGTCATGGCATTCTCGCACGCCCGGCGCAAAGCCCCAAAAAACGTGTTCTCAGACCCAGGATTTCCGGTCTAACGCGAACAAAACCCGCAGCTTATGTAGCGGCATCAACGTCCTTCCAAATTCAGCACGATCATGCCCGCGGCATCCACGCCGTGCTTGCCACGCCGCCGCACGGCCCAGAACACGCCCACGGCCAGCCCGGAAACGACGCAGAAGACCGCCAGTATCGCTGTGAGAATAAAGGCATTTATCACCAAATTGCCGATATTGTCGCGGCGCGATGGCACGTACTCGTTCTGGGTCACGACGGCTTCATAGCGCACCTGCGCGAGCAGGCGCTCGGCTGCGTCGGGGTCGGCCGGGGCCAGGATTACAGCCACCAAAGGACCGCTGCGTTTCGCTACAGCGCCGGGCAATTTCTCGAATTCGCCAATCCTCTGCATGGCCATCTGGTTAGTTGGGTAATTGAAAATGGCGAGCGCGATGGGGCCTTTCCGGCTGTGGAAAACTCCAAGCTGCGCCTCCGCGCCCATGTGAAAGGCAGCCACCGACGGCGGAATTCCCGGAGCGAATTTCTGAAGACCCTCCGGTCCGATGATGTACCGCTCGCTATTGGGAACCAAACTGTCCGACGGAAGATAACCGGGAAGGGTCGGAAGGCCGGTCCCATCGACGTTCAGCAACCCAGCGGTTACGGCATCCAGCTCAGGCTTGGTGGGTTTGTAGCCGTTGAACAAAAGCAGGTAATTGCCGTAGGCCACCAGGAGCGTGTCGGGCGTCTCAGCCGCCAGCGAGGCCGCCTTGGAAGGCGCGGCCCGAGAGTCGCGCTGCCAGTCGAAAGCCGCCAGCCCGCTGGTGCTGTCCTGGAGCTGGTACGCCGTGGCGGTGAAGCGCTTTCCGTCTCCCTCGTAAACCGCCGCTTCCGAGGTTTTCAGACCGTACTCCTCCCACACGGGGCGGTCGGAAAGCGCGGCCTGCGGGGTCGAGGTCTTATGGTAAGCGCCGATGGCGTCCGGCCAGATAGCCGCGCCAGCCAGCGCGGGCAGCAGTAGCGCAGCGAAAAGAAACTTCACTCGCGCCGGAGACTGGAAAGCCCGAAGGGCGAAAGAGAATAGCCCACGGCGCAAGCCGTGGGAACCGAACACGCGCGCAACAGCCCTCGTAGGGGGCGGAAGAACGCGCCACCCCGGGCTTACGTCCCGCGGCGGGGCTTCTTGAGTCTCGCGGTGTCCACACGACCGCGAGCTATTCTCTGCCGCTCTTACCAGCTTGGAACCGGAACATTCCAGGACTTCCACTTTTCTGTCGCGCATCGTCTTCATTCCTCTATTAGACGCCGAAAAAGGAGTCTTGGAGTCGGCGAAGACCCCAATCCTGAGATGAGCGCGCAGCGCCGGAGGCGGCGAGGCGCGAGACGGGATCCGGCGGGACACATGGCGCGGGGAAAGGCCGGAGTGGATATGGCACAAAAGGAGGACGCGCTCCGGTTTCCCGGATTCAAGGCCCCATTGGGGCGCGCCCTGACGCCCCAGGGTGTTTCACCATCCGTCCCTGGTACTTGGGCTGGTGCTCCACCACTCCGGCAAAACCAGATTATCACACCATTGACGCGGCGGGTTGGCGCCTACCTGCCGGTGAACCGCCTGGTGATGGCGCCCCACGCTCTTTTCAGCCGTTGCGCCAATGTTTCGGGGCGGCGCGGTGCGGGAGCGGCCGGCTGCCCGGCGGCTGCGGGAGGAGCAGTCTGGACGGTGAGAGGCCGCGGCGCTTCGCACGGGCGCTCTCCGGCGAATCGGACGACGCCGCTCATGAATGCGTACTCACGGCGCCGCTGTTGCCCATCGGCCTTCTCCACGCAAATGGAAAAACCCGGATACCTGGCCGCCGCGGGCTGGCTCTTCGACTTGGAACCGGCGGAGAATTCGACCTCCTCCAACAGCACGGGCGAATGGCCCTTGAGGTTGCGCTCAATGTGGGCGGTCTCATAGCGGTGGTGGCGCAGGCTCCAGACAAACACGCGAAAGCTGTCGAAATCGTGGGTCGTGGCGGCGCCTTCGATGGTGGTCCATAGCCACTGGCGCTTGACTTCGCCGCCATCCGTCACTTGGCCCAGGGGGAAGTACGAGACGATGCGGCGGCCCTCGGCGTACTGCGCCACCTCGTCCGGAATGTTCATGGACAACCGGCGCGTCAAGACCCAACCGGACTCCCCTCCGCCCGTGCGTATCAAGCTCCAATCGTCCGATGGGACTGGCTTGCCGGCCTCTTCCGCGGAGGCGCCGGCCGCCGGAGCATTGTCCGCATCTTCGGCTGGGTTTGTCCTGGACAGGTCGAGCCAATTGGGCGGAGGACCGGGCGGCTTAGGAGGCGGCGGGGGGGGGTACTTGGGCTGCTTGGCGGCCTTTGGGGCTTGCGCAGTCGCCTTTTTCGGAGCGGGAGGGACCAGGGGCTGCCGCGGGACGGAGGTCCGGGCAACGGCCACGTGCGCCAGCACATCGAACTTCTCGTTCTCCTTGATGAGGAGAAAGCTGGGGGCGCCGGACGAGGGCTGGGTACGCACCCTGAGATCGCTGTAGACCGTCGCCTCGCCTTGCGAGGGCATGCGCCGGGCGCGCTCGGCGAGGTCGCGCAGGCTGGCCATCTCCTGCGCCGACAGCAACTGTCTGGCGTCCGTCCATCCTTCAGCCCCGCTGCGCGTTCGGACCCGCAGGAAAATGTTGCGCCGCTGTTGCAGAATCTCCAGGCGGTCGCCGTGCCGCACCGTGGTGACGGTGGAGGATTCGAGCGGGATATCGCTCCGGATCTTCAGTTCGGAGGGGCCTACGTAGGCCTCCCCGATGGACGCCGCGCGCTGAGGACCGCTTGAGCAAGCCGCCAGAAGAAACAGGGCGCACGACAGGAGAATCCAGACCACACAGGGGGCGCGCCTGAAGATGCCGAACTGTTCCCGGTGGACCGCCATCACGAAAACCATGATAACGGACGCGCCATCGACAGACCACAGTCGCGGATCATCTGACGCGCTCCTGAGCCGCGGCAACAGATCGATGAACCGCCACACATTCGGGAAAGCCGTTTGCGAAGAACCATACGCCGTCCAACGTTGCCGGGACTTCGGGTTCCAGAATGGCCGCGGGCTGCATGGCGACCGCCGAGCAGAGCTGCTGCGCCCGCGCCGCAGCGCGGCGCCAGGTTCCCAGGTTGTGCTCCAAAATGCCCAAGTACCCCAAAAGCAATAGGAATAATACCGCGAGACGGTGCCTCGAACTGAATAGAAAGAGACTCGCAACTAACAACGCGAATGGAACGCCAGGTAAATACAAAACTCGCGAACCGAGTCCGGACTGGCCGATCAGGACTAAATGAATAGCCGGCAGCGCCGCGCAGATGGTTGCGACGATTAGACCAATCCGTACTCTCTTTTCGTGTTGGATGCCAGTGGCCATCGTGGCCGACAATAGCAAGAAACTTGTCATGATCGCCAGTAGCGCCAAGGCGACGAAAGGGGAGGTCGGAGCATCCCAGTTGAGCGGCAGCAGCAAAACCGTCCACATCCGTAGTAAGACGCCCTTAAGTGCAGGCAGTACGGCTAGTGATAGGATCGCGGGACGACCTGTCCTGGAATCGAGGTAGCCCCCTGGACCGTGGAAAAGCCACCATCGGTAGGCGAATAGCGCAACGCAGACGCCCACGGAACCCGTCACGAAGGGCCTCAGATCTCGACGGCATCGATTGGACAAAAGCAAGCCCAAGGCGAAGACAGGCGCTACGTAAGCGCTTTCCTTGCACAAGACGCCGGCCGCCACGAGTAGAAGAGCGCAGGCGACAACCGGGGTTCGGCGGGGAATTCGTTCAATCAGCGCAACATTGATTGCGGCCAGCACAAAGAAGCACGCCAGCAGGTCGAAATTGCCGGCGGTCCATATTACGACCTCCGGGCGCGTAGCGTTTAATCCAAAAATCAACGCCGCGGATGCCGATGCAGTGATGTCGCGCCATAGCCGAGTTGCGACCGAGAACACGAGAGCCGAGTTCAGGAGATGAAGCGCGAGGGCGCAAAGATGCCATTTGAGTGGATTGAAGCCAGCCCACATTGCCACTAAATGGTAATAGAGAGCGCCGAGAGGGCGAAAGGCGCCGTCGCCTCCCGGCGCGCAAAAAGTGGCCAGGAGAGCGGCGCGTCCAATAGACTGTGCTCGACTTACGAGGATATAATCGTCGCTGAGAAACGGATCGGACAAATTTCCAGCGAATGCAAGAGCGATGAGGCATAGACAGATCGCCAACGCGATACGCCGAAAGCGCGCGCTGGCGTTTGTTCGCGATATTGCGTTCCGTTCCCGTTGCGTCAACAGCAATCCACAGATGGCGATCCAGAATGCGCTCTCCATCGAAAAAGGCGAGTGGATCGGGAGACGGTTGCCCCATACCTGGAATGGTCCAATTCCGGCCCTCAAGACCAGCACTACCATAGCCGCGATTGCCAGAATACGTAAAACTACCCGAAGGCTCGTCCGGAATCGTAGATCCATGGTCGCCATGGCCGTCAGCGCTTCCCGGCCGGCAACTTCCGGTAGCGGCTGGCGAAATGAATGAGCGGCTCGCCTTTGTGAACGCGCGCGCGCACGACCGCGCCGATGAAGATATCGTGGTCGCCCGCACTGACCCGGCGGACGGCCGCGCATTCCATCTGGGCCGGCGCTCCGGCCGGCAATGGAACGCCGGTTTCTCCAGGCAGCCACTCCAGCCCATCGAAGCGGTCGTGGCCCTGGCGCGCGAAATGCTCCGAGACGGCGCGCTGATTCTCCCCTAAAATATTAATTCCACAGTATTTAGCAGCTAGGAAGAACCTCAGGGAAGCGGCCCCGCGTCCTAGGCGGATGAGGATCGGCGGAGGGTCGAGCGAGACCGAACTGAATGAGGTGACGGTGAGACCGTGGGGCGTCCCCCGGCCGTCCATGACGCTGACAATTGTGACTCTGGCCGCGAAACGCCCGCGGGCGCGCCGGAACTCTTCCCCGGAGAGCGCCGCGAACGCCCCCGCGGGCTTGTCGCTTGACATGGGAATAAATTCAATCTTATCATGTAGTTGACCGATGCGGGAACCAATCTCGCCCTGCGCCTGGGGAAGGAGGCTTTTTTGATCAAGCTGGACATCATCAACGAGGTCGTAAACAGAACCGGCATCACCAAGACCAAAGCCGAGATGGCGGTTGAGACCGTCTTCGAATCCATGAAGAAAGCGCTCGAGGTGGGGGACCGCATCGAACTGCGGGGCTTCGGCGTTTTCAATGTGAAGCCTCGCAAAACCGGGATCGGGCGCAACCCGCGCACCGGCGCCGAGGTGTCCATACCGCCCGGAAAGGCCGTGCGCTTCAAGCCGGGCAAGGAGTTACAAACGCTGCAGTAGAGTTCTGCACGCGGCGGCTACCGTGTCCTCTCAGGATTTCTCTCCTGCGCCGTACCCTCTCTTCGCGGAGAGCGGCGACGGCCGGGAATATGCCATTCCGGCGGCCCGCCAGCGCGAGCGCTATTGGATTTACGGCCTGCTATTCGCGCTGACCGCGCTGACCACAACGGTGGTTGGGGCCGGCATGCAGTACAGTTTCGAGCGCAACCTGCCGTTTGATATCGAGCGTTCCTACACGCAGTTCGGCTGGTTCTGGCGGCATCCCGCGGAGTTGCTCGGCGGTCTGCCGTTTTCGCTCACATTGATGACCATCCTGCTCGCTCACGAGTTCGGCCATTATGTGGCGGCGGCGTATCACGGCGTGGATGCCAGTCTGCCCTACTTCCTGCCATCGCCGATCTTTGGGACATTCGGCGCTTTCATCCGGGTCCGCTCTCCGATCTACTCCAAGCGGGTTCTGTTCGATATCGGCGCGGCCGGGCCGCTGGCGGGTTTCATCTTCCTGCTGCCGGCGCTATCGGTAGGGCTGGCGTTTTCCAAGGTGATCCCCAACATCGCCCGCCAGGGGGTGATGCAATTCGGCTCTCCGGGTCTGGAATGGCTCATGGAGCGGTTGATTTTCCCGGGAGTCCTTTCCGCCGATATCTACTTGCACCCCGTGGCGCGGGCCGCGTGGTTCGGGATGTTCGCCACCGCCCTCAATCTGCTTCCCATCGGGCAGCTCGATGGCGGCCACATTCTGTATTCCTTCTTCCCCCGGCGCCACCGCACTATCTCGAAAGCGCTGTGCATCGTGCTGCTGCCGATGGGGTGGTTGTGGCCCGGATGGCTGTTATGGGGGCTGATCCTGCTGTGGGTGGGACGCCGGCATCCCTTGATCTGCGACGACTCCGCGCTGGGCGCCGGGCGCCGCAGGCTGGGCTGGACCGCCCTGGCCATTTTTTTCCTGTGCTTTACCTGCTCGCCGATCATAGCCGGCGGACTTTGAGCCGCCATGAAGATCACCGCCACCATCATCACCCTAAACGAAGAGCGGAACATTGCCCGCGCCATCGAGAGCCTGCGCTGCGCGGACGAAATCCTGATTGTCGATAGCGGCTCGACGGACCGCACCGTGGAGTTGGCCCAAAACCTGGGCACGCGCGTCATCGAGGCCAACTGGCGGGGCTTCTCCGCGCAGAAGAACTGGGCCGCCGAGCGGGCCTCCAACGAGTGGATTCTCTCGCTCGACGCCGACGAGGCCCTCAGCGAGGCGCTCGAAGCCGAGATCTGGAGCCTCAAGAAGACCGGCCCGCAATACGACGCATACACGATGCCGCGCCTAGCTCGCTACATGGGGCGCTGGATTTTTCATTCAGGCTGGTATCCCGACCGCAAGATCCGCCTGTACCGCCGCGAGAAGGCGAGTTTCGTCGGCAGTTTCGTCCACGAGAGCGTGCAGGCCCGAGGCCGCGTCGGAAGCCTCGAAAACAACATCCTTCACTTCACTTGCGATTCGCTCTCGGAGCACGTGAAAACCGTGGACCGCTTCACCACCCTGGCGGCTCAGGAGCTGGCGGCGCGCAAAGTGAAGGTCCCACTGGCTCGCGTGATCGCGGAGCCTGCGTGGACGTTCGTCAGAACCTACTTCCTCCAGCGCGGCTTTCTGGACGGACCCGAAGGACTGACCATCGCGCACATGGCGGCCTTCTACACGTTCCTGAAATACTCCAAAGCGAGAAACATGAGCTGATGCGGGTCCTGCACTTGGACGCGGGCAAGACGATGCGCGGGGGCCAGTGGCAGGCATTGCGCCTGATCGAAGGCCTGCAGCGCCCGCGGAATCTCATGCAAGACTCGGACCTCCACGTTACCCCTGTGGAGTGGGCCTCCCGGCCTGCCATGCCGGCTTTCTTGCCGGCATCTCTTGGTTCTTCGACCCTGTCTTCTTCACCCGAAAGAATCGAATCCACCCTGCTCTCCCCCGCCGGTTCGCCCCTGGCCTCTGCCGCGCTGCAATCCGGCATCCGCGTGGAACCCATCGGCTTCGCGCGCGCCGCGATTCTGGCGCGCCGCCACGACCTGATTCACGCGCACGATTCGCGCAGCCACACCATAGCGGCGCTGGCTGGCGGCGCTCCGCTGGTGGTATCGCGCCGGGTGGCGTTCGGCGGCGCCGGAACTGCCCTGGCGCGGTGGAAATACGGCCGGGCCGCGCGCTACATCGCGGTTTCCGAGTTCGTGAAGCGGATCCTGATGGAACGCGGCGTCCCGATCGAGAAGATCGTCGTCGTCCACGATGGCGTACCCTTGCTCGAATCGGCCTGCCAGACCCCAACCTGCGCGCTTGCGCCCGCCAACGCCGCCGATCCCCGCAAAGGCGCCGCGCTGGCGCTCGAAGGCGCGCGCCGCGCGGGAATCGAACTGCGGCTGTCGGACAATCTCGAGCGCGATCTGCCCAACGCCTCGCTGTTTCTCTACATCACCTACAGCGAGGGGCTCGGCTCCGGGGTCCTGCTGGCGATGTCGGCGGGCGTGCCGGTGGTGGCAAGCAACGTCGGCGGCCTGCCCGAGATCGTTCGCCATGGCGAAAACGGACTGCTCGTCGAGAACGAGCCGGAGGCCATCGCCGCGGCTGTCCGGACATTGATCGAAGATCCCGGCCTGGCCCGCAGCTTGGGCCGCGCCGGCCGCCGGACCGTGGCGGAGCGTTTCACCGTCGAGCGCATGGTTCGCGGCGCCATTGGCGTCTACCGGCAGGTGCTCTCGTGACCGCCGCGATTCTTGCGCTCCTGTTCGGACTGCTGATCGGCAGCTTTCTCAACGTGTGCATCCACCGCTGGCCGCGCGACGAGTCCGTTGTCAGGCCTCGCTCGCATTGCCCTTCGTGCGGGACGACGATCGCGTGGTACGACAATATTCCGCTCCTGAGCTACGCGCTGCTCGGCGGGCGCTGCCGCCATTGCCGCGCCCATATCTCCGTCCGCTACCCCGTCGTCGAGGCGCTCGCCGGGCTGCTCTTCTTCTATTTCGTCCGGACGCTCGGGCCCACGCCCGCCGCGTTCAAGATGTGCGTGTTCGCGGCCATGCTGGTGGTCCTCTTTTTCTCCGACCTCGAAGAGCGCATTCTGCCGGACGAGCTGACGCTGGGCGGCGCCCTGGCGGGCCTGGTGTTCGCGCTGTTCGTGCCCATGCCGGACGTCACTGCGCACTTCGCCGCGGACATGGCGTTCCTGATCGCCGGCGTGAACCTGACCGGCGCGGCGGAATCCCTGGCCGAATCCGCGCTCGGCGCCGTCCTCCCCGCCGCTTTCCTTTGGGGCGCCGGCTGGCTCTATCGGAAGGTGCGGCGCCGCGACGGCCTGGGGCTTGGGGACGTGAAATTCATGGTAATGGCGGGCAGCTTTCTCGGGGTTCGCGGCGTCCTGTTCACCTTGTTCCTGGGGTCGCTCTGCGGCGCCATTCTGGGCGGCGCCTACGAGTTCTTCAAACGCAAGGACCCGGCGACGTACGGGCTTCCCTTCGGCACGTTCCTGGCCGGGGCCGCGCTGATCGTAGCCATGCTGGCGCAGCGAATCCTGGGGTAGGAACCGGCGGATGGCGGCGCCAAGCGGGCCCGGCTCTCACGTGGGGCCGGGCCTTTTGGCCCGCGATGACGCCTTCCGGCGTCATCAACCGGGCGTCAGCCCGGCCCAGTCGGCCCGCGCGATCGTCCCCGCCACGTAACGCCCGCGGCCGCGAACCAGTCTATTCTTAAATAAGCGACCGTGCTTCCGGGGAATACAAGAATTAGCCGACTGGCCCTGCGGGCGACCTGTGTCTTGGCGCTGTCCTGCGCCGCGGCGCTTCCGGCCGATGCGCCGATGGTCCCCCTCACCGTGTGCGAGGTGGTCCGCGACTTGCCGTCGCGCGACGGCCAGGGCATCGCGGTCCTGGGCCGCTACTCGTTCCGGACCGGCGGCGTCTTGCTGGGCGAGCAGGCTTGCGATCCGCCGGTGAAGGAGACGCCGCAGTTCCGGCTGGTGGAAGACGGGAAGGACGGCCCCAAACCTCCCGGCGGTTTCGATCTGGATGCGGCGGCGCTGCAACGCAAGCTGGCCGACGTGCGGAAGCGCACATCGCTCGCGAAGTTCCGCTTCGGAACGCCGGATTACGACCGCTGGGCGGTGGTCTACGGGCGCGTTCAAGCGCGCCAGGGACAGGACGCCGCGAAAGCCCCCGCGGACTTGGTGTTCCGGGGCGATGGCGTAGTACTATTCGTCCAGGCGGATCAGTGAGCCACCGCTCCTGGCCTGTCTTGTAGGGGTCGGGCATGCCCGGCCCAGGAGCTGACAGCGTGAAGATCGCAATATCGGGAGCGTCCGGGCTGATTGGGCGGCGGCTGCTCAAGGTACTCGGCAAAGCGGGCCATGCATTGCATGTTCTCAGCCGCCACGCGGGCACGAACCTGCCGCCCGGCGTGCGGCTCTCGGTATGGGACCCGGCCAAGGGCGAGCCGCCCGCCGAAGCGTTGCGCGATGCGGACGCGGTGGTGCATCTTGCGGGCGAGAACGTGGCCCAGAGATGGACGGCGGAGTCCAAGCGCCGCATCCTCGAAAGCCGGGTGGCCGGCACGCGCAGCCTGGTGGAGGCGCTCCGGAAGCTGCCGCGCCGGCCTGCCGCGCTGATTTGCGCTTCGGCGGTGGGATACTACGGCTCACGGGGAGACGAGGTTCTCACGGAGGCATCCGCCCCGGGGACCGGCTTCCTCCCGGACGTCTGCATGGCGTGGGAGCGCGAAGCGCAAACCGCGGAGACGCTGGGCATGCGGGTAGCCCGGATACGCATCGGCGTGGCGCTCGACCGCCGCGGCGGCGCCCTCGCGCGCATGTTGCCTCCTTTCCACGCGGGCGTGGGCGGTAGGCTCGGCGATGGCCGCCAGTGGATGTCCTGGATTCACCTGGAAGACTTGGCGGAGCTATTCCGGTTCGCGGTGGAGAACCCCGTCGGGGGACCCGTGAACGCCGTAGCCCCGGAGCCGCTGACGAACGCCGGTTTCACACGGGAGTTGGCCCGCGCCCTGCACCGCCCGGCCATCTTCCCGATGCCCAAGCTGGCCCTGCGCCTCCTGTTCGGCGAGATGTCCGAGGTGCTGCTGGCGAGCCAGCGCGCGCTTCCGCAAGCCGCCCAGGCCGCCGGGTTCCTATTCCGCTTTTCCCAGTTGGGCCCGGCGCTGGCGGATCTGCTGTAGGGGCCGGGCACGCCCGGCCCGCGCAGGCCAGCAGGTCCGCGCCACTTGCTCCTATTTCCCGCCGCCCGCGCCCTCCCGCTGGTACACCCTCACATAGTCCACCAGCATCCGCTGCGGGAACTGCGTCGTGGCGTCCGGATTTCCAGGCCATTGGCCGCCCACGGCGACGTTCATGATCAGGAAAAACGGATGGTCGTAGGCCCAGGTGGTTCCCGCTGGAATGCCCGTCGATAGCAGCTTGTGATAGGAATTGCCGTCCACGAAGAACTCGATGCTGCCCGGGTTCCACTCCACCGAGTACACGTGGAAATCGTCGGCGAATCGCGTTCCCGCGGGCAGCGCGTGCGGTTTGCCGATGCCGTTGCCGCCGGAATAGCCCGGTCCGTGGACCGTGCCGTGAACCGTGGAAGGCTCCTTGCCGATGTTCTCCATGACGTCGATCTCGCCGATCGCCGGCCAACCGCGGGCCTTGGAGTTGTCGCCCAGCATCCAGAACGCCGGCCAGATCCCCTGGCCAAATGGGATCTTGATGCGGGCTTCGATCTTGCCGTAGGTGAATGAACACAGCCCCTGGGTCTTCAACCGCGCCGACGTGTATCCGGTGTCCGTTTTCTGGGCCTCGATCACCAGGTTCCCGGCGCCGTCCATGTAGGAGTTGTCGCGGGAATTGGTGTAGTTCTCCAGCTCGCGGTTGCCCCAGCCGCTGGCCCCCAGGTCGTACGTCCACTTGGCCGGGTCCGGCGCCGAGCGGGCCGGGCCGTTGAATTCGTCGCTCCACACGAGCTTCCAGTCGTTCTGCGCCAGGGCCGGGGCAGCCATGGCCGCCACAACCACCAGCACGCGCGCAAAGGTCATGTCCTGAGTATCGCGCGAATCGCGGGTCGGGGTTTGCCCACAAGCAACCGCTCCCTGACGGTCGCGGCTCGTAATGATGTGCGCTCCTGCGCAACGAGCCGCGACCGTCAGGGAGCGGTTGGTGTGGCTATCTCGTTAGCCGGACGCGCCCGAAGCCTTCTCCCCCTCCAGCAACTCGCCCTTTTCCAGGTGATAGACCCGGCTCGCGAACTGGGCGGCGTGCGGATCGTGCGTCACCATGACGACGGTCTTTCCGAATTCCTTGTTGAGCCTCCCGAGGACCGTCAGGACTTCCAGCGCGGACGCCGCGTCCAGATTGCCGGTCGGCTCGTCGGCCAGGATCAGGGCCGGGTCCGTCACGATCGCGCGCGCGATGGCCACGCGTTGCTCCTGGCCGCCGGAAAGCTGCCGCGGATAGTGCGACAACCGGTCGCCCAGACCGACCAATTGCAGCGCCGTGGTTGCGTGCGCGATCCGCTCGGCCTTCTTCAAATTGGTGAGCTTGAGGGGCAGTTCGACGTTCTCCAGCGCGGTGAGCACGGGAATCAGGTTGAACTGCTGGAACACGAAGCCCACATGCTCGTTGCGCCAATGCGCGATCTGGCGCTCGCCCAACTCGCGCAGGTTGTGGCCGAGCACCTGGATCTCGCCTTCGGTGGGCCGGTCCATCGCGGCGATCAGGTGCAGCAGCGTGGATTTGCCCGAACCGGACGGCCCCATCAGCGACACAAATTCGCCCTTGCCGATCTCCAGGCTCACGTTTTGCAGCGCGATTACGTGGAATTCGTCGCGCATGTATTCTTTGGTGAGATTGCGTGTTGCGATGATGGCTTCGCCCATGATCTTAGATTCCGACTCCCGATCCCACTCCGCCGCCGTAGGGGTCGGGCATGCCCGACCCCTACCCAGTCCTCCGCTAAACCTTCCGCCGCACCCTGTCCCCGTCCTTCAGACCGGCCGGGGGATTCACAATCAGGTCCTCGCCGCCGATCAACCCATCCTCGATCCGGATTCCCTGCCCGCTCACCGCGCCCGTCTTGACCGGCCTGCGCACGGCCCTGCCATCCAGAACCACGAACACCGCGTTGTCGCGAACGGCCGAGGCCGGCACGATCACCACCGCCCTGGCCGGGGCGCCGGCGCCCGCGGCGGTTTTCTCATCGGAGATAAACGCCACGCTCGCGTTCATTTCAGGCCGCAGATACTCGTCCGGCTTGGCGATTTTCACCTTCACCTGCACGGTGGCCTTCTGGCGGTTGGCTTCCGGCGAAATCTCCTTGATAAAGCCCTCGTATTTACGGTCCGGGAACGCGTCCGTGGTCACGATGCCGCGCTGGCCCGAGCGCAGCTTGCCGAAATCGCTCTGGCTGATGTCCAGCTCCACCTCCAGATCGCTGAGGTCCGCCTCCGATACCACGTAGCCCTTGGCGCCGCGGTCGCCCACGAAGCTGGTGGTGAGGAACTCGCCCTTCTCCACCGCCCGCTCCAGAATCGTGCCGGTGACCGGCGCCTTGATCACCGTATCGTTCAGGTTGGTTTCGGCGTACGCGACGATGCCCTTGGCCTGCTCCAATTGGCCGCGCAACGCGTCGATCTCCTCCTGCCGCGGACCGATCTTGACCAGGTCGTAGGACTTCTCGGCCGCGTTGAGCTTGGCCGCGGCGCTGTCGTAACGCGCCTGCGCGTCGTCGAGCGTTTGCTGCGCCGCGAGGTTCTCCCCTAGAAGCTCTTTCGTGCGCTTCAAGCTAACGCGGGCATTTTCGAGATCCGACTTGGCGGAGTTCACGTTGGCGGCCGCCTGCGCGATCTCCTCGGGACGCGAGCCGTGCAGCGCCTCATCCAGCTTGGCTTGCAGCATGGCGAGTTGCCCCTTGGCCTGCTGAACCTGCGCCTGGTACTCGTCGTCTTCCAGGCGAACCAGCACCTGACCCTCCTGCACGCGGTCGCCCTTCTCGACGCCGATCCATTTCACCTTGCCGATAACCTTGGCGGCCACTTCGATGGTATGCGCCGCCACAATGTAGCCGGTGGCGTTGAGGACCACGCCCTGCGGCGCGGCGGAGGCGCTAATGGCGGCGACCCGCTGAACGTCCACCAGCGGCGCCGCGTCCGCGTTCCGCGAGATCAGCCGCCAGGCGCCCAGTAAGACGATGAGCAAGACGCCGGCGACAATCCAGGCCGTGGCCCATCTCGAGGCCCGCGGCTCCCGCCGCTTGTCGCGATCAATCTTCAGATTCTTCAGTTCAGCCATAAGAAAAAGCCTTCAGCCATCAGCCTTCAGCCAAAACCTCCCGGAACCTCGCCCCCCTGTTCTTCATTGTTCTCACATCCAGTAGGCAAAGCCGCCGGCTTTCAGCCAAGCGTTCACTAAGCTGATGGCTGACGGCTCATGGCTGCCTTCATCACGCCTCCCGCAGCGCCGTAAGGATCTCCTTCTTAGATGCCATTCGCGCCGGAAAAAGTCCGCCGATGCTGCCTAAGACCACGGCGAACGCCATCCCGATAGCCATGCTCCGGGGGGTGACGCGGAAATCGAACGCCATCTCCGCGAAGTTGGTGCTGCCGATCCCGGTGGTAATGCCGTTCAGCGGGAGCGCCAGCAGGCAGCCCAGCGCGCCGCCCAGCGCCGAAAGCAACACGGCCTCCACCCAGAAACTGAACAGAATGCTGCCGCGCGAGAAGCCCAGGACGCGCAGCGTGCCGATTTCCCGCGCACGGCGGGCCACCGCCGCGTACATCGTATTCATAGCGGCGAAGCTGCTGCCGATAGCCATGATGATGGAAACGAAGATCCCGGTGTACTCGACTGGCGCAGCCTGGCTGGTCTGTAATTCGTAGTACTGCCGTTCCGGCATGGCGGTCATGTCCAGCCGTTGGTCGTTGGAGATATCGTTGACCAGGGCCTTGGCCGCCACCTCGTCGGTGGCGCGCACGAGGGCGGAACTGAGCACCTCTACGCGCTGAAGGTCGGCGGCGATCTGGTTCAGGTCGCCCCAGATCTCGCTCGCCTGCGCGCTGTCGCCCGCCGCCATTACTCCCACGATGTCCCAATCGCTGCGGCCGAGCTTGATCTTCTTGCCGATCTGCGCGTCGGGGAACCGTCCAGCCGCCGTCCTGCCGACCACCAACTCATGCCGTCCCTGCTCGAACCATCGTCCGCTCTCGATATGCAAGCCCTGGCGCATTTCGATGCCCGCCGGGGGCACGCCGCGAACGGTCAGGTTCGCCCCATTGGGGTTCTCCACGTTGGCCAGGTTGACCACCGTCACCACCTCGAGCGACGCTAGCGGTTGGCCGTCGCGTCCCGCCGCGATCCCCCGTTTGAATTTCAAATCCTGGAACTGCGCGCGGGTGAAGTTGCTGACCAGCTCGGATTCCGACCCCTTGCGCAGCGCCAGCACGTTGAGAGGGTCGCCGGAAGCGGAAAGCGTTGCGCGCAGCCCGCTCACCAGTCCCAGAATGGAGAGCAGCACGGCCACCGTCAGCCCGATTCCGAGCGCCGTCATGAACGTCGTGGTCTTCCGGACCACCAGATTGCGCAAGTTGTAGGCGAGAGGAATGGCCATGTTAGTCCGTGCTCCGAAGCGCGTCGACGATCGGCGTGCGCGCGGCGCCAACCGCGGGCACGAGCGAGCTGAGCAGCCCGATGGCGCAGGCAACGCCAATGCAGGCCAGCGCCACGGGAATCTGGAACGGAGGAATGTGAGGCAGCATCCCGCCGTAGGGACTCTTGCCGATGCCCGCCGTCAGCCCCATGGAAATCAGGTAGCCAACCGCCCCGCCCGCCACGGAAATCAGGCCCGCCTCGCCGAGGATGACGCCCAGAATGACCGCCGGCGTGAATCCAAGCGTTTTCAGTACGCCCACCTCGCGGACGCGCTCGCGCACGGACATCGCCATGGTGTTGGCCGAAACCAGCAGGATCGTGAACATCACCGCCCCGGAGATGCCGATCAAAAGCGCCTTTACGTTGCCCAGTAGCGCCAGGAAGCCCACGGTGAAGGCCTGCTCGGATTCGGTTTTAGTCTGCGCCGTGGAGTTGCGAAACTCCGCGTCGATGGCTTCGCCGATGCGGCCGCCGTGGCTGGGATCGTCCATCATGACGTAGAAAGCGCCGACCTCTCCGCGCCGGCCCTCGGGCAGCGTCTGCTCCAGGTAGTCGCGGCTGAAGAACATCACGTCGCTCGAGCGCGGGCTGTCGAATATGCCGCGGACCGTGAACTCGTATTTCCCGGGGAAGATGTCGCCCACCAGGTTGATGCGGTCGCCCACGTGGAAGTTCAAGTTGTTGGCCAGGTCGCGGCCCACCACGCAGGCCGTCCGCTCGCGCTCAAACGCCTTCCTCTGGTCCGAGGGCATGCTGTACTCGGGGAACATGGCGAAGAGCTTGTCGGGTTCAATGGCGAGACGCGCGAAAAAGTTCTTCGGATCGCGCGCGTCCTTGTACGTTCCGCCGAACCACTGCGAGATCATGACGCCACGCACGCCGGGTACCTGCCTGATACGCGCCGCGTAGAATTCCGGAATCTCCACAGTCAAGGAAATGCGGTTGCGCACCACCATCCGCAGCGCCTCCTCGGGGGCCGGGGCGGTCAGATAAAACGCATGATAGATCGAGATCATCACGCCCAGCAGGCACATGGAAACCGCGATGCTCGCTACCGTCAGGACGGTCCTGCGCCGGTTGCGCCAGCAGTTTTTCAGAATGAGAGGCAGGTAACGAAGCATACCGGGTGGCTTACGTATTATCCCAAAGATTCCTCGCCGCGCGAGAACCGCTTAAGGCCTGTCGCGAAATAACATTACCAGCGGCCGTTGTGGCGTACGCTTTAGCGTGCTGTGGCGCGCTTCAGCTCGCCATCTTCGGAGGGCCGCCAGACCGTGGGCTGAAGCCCACGGCTGGAGTTTCTACATTCCTGTGAAATTATCTGAGTGATCGGAGCGCTTGATTTGGTGGGGCAGGCGGTTTCGCCTGCCCGGCCCCTGGCATGCCGGACTATCGCAGGAGATTCCCTTATTCTCATCCGCGGGACGCCTGCGTGTTCCTGACTTGGCGCCTCTGGGGATCGCTGCCGCTCAGAGCGGATTCCGCGGGCCGCGCCGCTGCCTTTCGGCGAATGGACTCCGCCCGCCGGCAAACACCGCTTCAGCGCCCCTCTTCAGGCGGCGCTTCCGGGACCTTCACCACGGCCTCGCGCTTGGGACCCAGACCCAGCGCTATCAGTGAAAGCGAGTTGATCTTGCCCGTGGCTTCGATCTTCTGAGCGGCCTGAAACTTCTTCAGGGCGTCCACCGAACTCTGGCCCCACGCGCCGCTGGCATCCGCCGGGTCGAGAAAACCCTTGGCCGCCAGCGCGTCCTGGATCTGCTTGTACCGCTCCGGCGCGGGCGCCGTCTGGCGATTGCGCCACGTGACGCGTGGCGCCTGTTTGCCGCGCTTCGACGCGGCGCCTTTCTTCCCGGCCTTGCCGGGGGCCTTGGCGCCCGGCGCCGCCGGTGTGGCGGCCTTTCCGCCGGATGTGGCCTTGGCCGCGGTCTTGCCGCTGGAGGCGGTCTTCTTGCCGGTCTTACCGGCCGCCTTCGACGGCGGGGCGCCCTTCCTCTTCGGCGCCGTCTTCACGCCGCTCTTCTTGGTCCCCGGCTTGGAGGACGTCTTCGGGCTTGCGCTGGTCTTCTTCTCGTCCGCCGCGGCGCCGCCCGCGCGCAGGCAGAGCCCCGCCCAAGCAAAGATGCACGCCCATCCAAGGATCTTCCGCATGCCTATCGCCTTAGCTTATCAGGCTGAGACGCGGTCCTTGAGTTGGGTCGCCCGATGAGCCATGGCCGGGGCCCTGCCCCGCTCTCTATTCGTAGCGCAAGGATTCGATGGGATCCAAACGCGCGGCCTTGATGGCGGGCAGCAGGCCGGCGATCAGGCCGACCGCTTCCAGCAGACCCGTGGAGGTTATGACGGCGAACGCGGAGATGCCGAGCTGGACGTCGCCCGCTCCATTGGTGGTGTGGAATAGCGGCCCGAGAAGCGGCAGGCCGCCGAGGATGCTGGTAATCGCCCAGCCCGCGGCCACGCCCAGCGCGCCGCCCACCGTGACGATGGCCACGGCTTCCAGCAGGAACTGCGCCAGGATGGCCCTCTGCGTGGCGCCGATGGATTTCAAAATGCCGATCTCGCGCGTGCGCTGCGTGACGGAAACCAGCATGATGTTCGCCAGGCCGACGCCGCCGATGGCCAGCGTGAGCGTCCCCACGAACCCCAGCAGCAGGCGCAGGGCGATTCCCATGCTATCGACCAGATGGATGAACTCGTTGAACACGAAGGTGCGGATGGCGTGATCGTCGTTGGGCGAGAAATTGTGCAGGCGGGCCAGCGTTTCGGTCACCTGGCGCACCGCCGTTTCCCGAAACAGCGGGTTGGCCGGCATCCAGACGATATCGTCCGGGTACTTCAGATCCCGGAACAGCGAGGCGGTCTGGAAGGGGATGAAGACGCACTCGTTGTCGGGGGTGTTGTAGTTGGCGATCTGGGTCTTGGTTCGGAGCACGCCGACGACTGTGAAGCGGAGGCCATCGATGGTGATGTCCTCGCCCTCCGGAGGAACCTCGCCGAAGAGCTTGTCGGCGGCCTGCGCGCCGAGCACGGCCACGCGGTGCTTTTCATTCTCGTCGTCCTGATCGAGCCATCGCCCGGATTCCATGGTCTGGTTGCGGATGCGCCCGTAAGAGGGACGGACGGAGCGCACCATGGTGGCGTAGGAGCGGTGCTCATGCACTACCGTCCTTCCGCCGTCCATCATTTCGGGAGAAATAGCCAGGACCAGGGGAACGGTGGCGCGGATTTCGTCGACGTCGGTGGTTTCCAGACGCACGCGGCGCCCGGCGCGCTCGCCGCCCGCCTGGCTGGAGGTTCGGCCCCCGAACATGAGGACGAGGTCTTGCCCGACGGTTTGGAACGCGGTCCGCAGCGCCAGGTGGAAACCATCGCCATAAGAGTAAAGAATGACGAAGCAGGCCACCCCCCAGGCCAGGCTGACGGTGGTGAGGATGCTGCGCTGCCGGTTGAATTTCAGCGCCTGCCCGGCTTCGTGAATGATGGAGGAGAAAGACATAAGAAGCCTTCAGCCATCAGCCTTCAGCTTGGCTTTGCGGAAACCACGCCACCGGCTCATCCGCGTGGTTTCGGCGAGGGCGCTCTCGCTATATCGCGCTGGAATGTCGGGGTTTAGCATATTCCTCCGCTCCCTCTGCGCCCGAACCTCGGGAAGGGCACAGTCGCGGGTCGTAAGTCGTGCCCTTCGAAACGGTTTTCTCTGCGTCTCTGCGTCTCGGCGGTGAATTCTCAGCTTCCTCCGCGCCTCCGCGTCTCCGCGTCAAAGACGGCCTATCTCTCATACCGCAAAGCCTCCACGGGAGTCAGGTTGGCGGCGCGCCACGCCGGCCAGATGGCCGATCCCACGGCCACGATGCCGAGGGCGGCGAAGGAGAGAGCCGTGGTCAGGCCGCTCACAGGCAGGCCTGCGAACATCTCCTGCTTAGGCAATCGGTTCACCGCGGCGGCGACGCCAAAGGCTCCGAACCAGCCGCACAAGCCGCTGGCCAGGGCGAGCATCAGGCCCTCCAGGAAAAAATCGGCCAGTATCCGCCGCTTGGTGGCGCCCACGGCTTTGCGCAGCCCGATCTCGCGCGTGCGCTCGGTAACCGACACCAGCATGATGTTCATCACGCCAACCCCGCCTAGAGTGAGCGTCACCAGCGAGATGGCCGCCAGAAACACCGTCATCGAGGTGAAGATGTTGTCCACCAGGCGGGCATTCTCGACCGTGTCCCAGATGTGGATGGCGCCGCCATCGGCCGGGTCGAAACGATGATTGCGCGCCAGCACGCGCACCACTTGGTCGCGCGCCGGCTTCCATTGGTCGAGCGAAGCGGGGACGTAGATCAGATCGCTCACGATTCCGGGGTGAAAGTTCGCGTCGGCCAGGGGAATGTCGCGGACTATGGCGGAGTACGGGATGAAGATCTTGTCGCTGTCCAGGCCGTTGTAGCTGCTGTTCTGGTTCTTGGGAGGCGTTAGGCCGACGATGCGGTAGGGCAGACCGTTCAGGTTGATCGTGGCGCCCGGCTGGACAGGGCGTTCGCCGTACAACTGCTTGCGTACGTTGTCGCCGAGCACCGCCACGCGCGCCGCTTCGGCGCCGTCGGCCTCCACCAGGAAGCGCCCGCGGTCCACGGGAATGTTGCGCACCTCGGAGTATGCCGGCTCGACGCCCATGATGCGGAACACGCCGCTATTGAATGGGCTCGCTACGTTGGCTTGGCTCTGGAGCTCTGCCACGGCCGTGCGTACCAGGTAGCACTCGGAGCGGATGGCGCGAACGTCGTCGTAATCGAGCCGGATGTCTCTGCCGGCGCGGCGTCCGCCCGGCTGCATCTCGGTGCGGCCGTTGAACACGATGACGATGTTCTCGCCGAGCTCGCGGAAGCGGTCGCGCTGTCCTTCCTTGAACCCGTCGCCCATGGCCACAATGAGGACCATCGACGCCACGCCCCACGCGATCCCCGCCATGGTGAGGACGCTGCGCAGCTTGTTGCGCAACAGGCTCGACACAACGTGCCCGAATAGTTCCTTGAGGAATTCCACGGCGCGGCCTATTGAAGGATGACTTGCTGCCCCAGCGACAGGCCCTTGGCGACCTCGGTCTTGGAGCCGTTGCTGATGCCGGTGGTCACCGGGACGCGCCGTTTTCCGGCTTGGACCGTCGCATCCGGGATTTCGACCTCCGTGGAACGGTCCTTCTTGTATATGATCGCGCCCTCGGGAATGGCCAGCACGCCCTTGCGCTCCTCCAGCACGATTTCCGCGTTCGCCGTCATCGTGGCCAGGAGCTTGCGCGATTCGTTGGAAATGGAGACGCGCACCTCGAAGGTGGTGACGTTGTCCTTCTCGATTCCCATGGGCGAAATCTTGGTGACTTTCCCGTCGAACTTGAGGTCCTTGAAAGATTCCACCGTGATGCGCGCGGGCTGCCCGAGGTAGACCTTGCCGATGTCGCTCTCATCCACCTTGCCCTTCACGTAGACTTCGCGCAGGTCGCCGACGGTCATGATAAGGGTGGCGCCGGAACCCATGACCAGGATGGAGCTGACGGCGTCGCCCACTTCACGGTCGCGCGAGAGCACCACGCCGTCGAAGGGAGACACGATAGTGGCGTTGCGCAAGTCCTCCTCGGACTGGTTGAGGGAGGCGCGCGCCTGTTCCACCTGCGCTTCCCCGCGGGCGATCGCGGCCTTGGTAACCCCCAGGTTGACTTCCGCCTGCTGCTGCTTGTTCACCCCCAATTGGTAGTTCTTCTCGGCGTCCTCGCGGGTGTTTTGGGAGATCAGGTTGTCCTTGAACATCTCCGCGGCGCGCTCCACGTCGTGCTTCAGGAAAGGCAGGTCGGGACCGGCGGCTTCCACCTTGTTGCGCTCGTAATCGGCCTGGGCGCTCTTGAGGCTGGCCTCGGCCATCGAGAGAGCCGCCTGGGCCTGGCGAAGCTTGGGCAGCAGGTCGTTCTGATCCAGCTCGCAGATCACCTGCCCGGCCTTGACCGTGTCGCTGACGTTCACGGGAAGCTTCAATATGATGCCGCTGGCTTTGGATTTGATTTCCACCTGCGTGACGGGCTGGATCTTGCCGGTGGCCACCACGGACCGGACAAGGTCGATGCGCTCCACGGCGGCGAGCTTCTCCGGATCGATCTTGGCCGGCGCGCGGCTGAGGGCGCGCAGCGAGAAGAACGCCACGCCGCCACCGGTCGCCAGCAGCCCCAGCAATATCCAACGAAGAGGTTTTCTTTTCCGATTTGCCATAAACAGGTCTTATCGACATTGTTACGCACACGGACGCCCCGATGTTCCGTGGGGTCGGTGGGGCGGACCTCCTGGTCTGCCTTCTTGTTCCCCACACGGCGGGCCGAAGGCTGCCCAAAGTTCGTGGCGCCCCGACTTCTTGGGCGGACCCTAGACCGCGGGCCGTGGTCCGGTCCGGCGGAGCCTGTCGGCCGCCGCCGGCCGGCCGTATCAGGCGGCGAACAACTTCGTCACGTGCAGCGACTTCCGGTTCCTTTCCGCGTGCCAGAGGTCGTACTGAAGCTGCTGGTTGAGCCAGCTTTCGGCGCTGGTGTTGAAGGCCATCGAGAGACGGACCGCCATCTCCGGGCTGATCCCGGTACGCCCGTTAAGTATGCTGGACAGGGCCTTCCGGCTCACGCCGAGCGACCGCGCGGCGTCCGTGACGGTCAAATTCAGGGGTTCCAGGCATAGTTGCCTGAGCACCTCACCGGGGTGCGGCGGATTATGCATCTTCATGTCGCCCTCAATGGTAATCCTCGTAGTCTACGCGATCTACGTCCTTCCCGACACAGGTGAACGTCACGCGCCAGTTGCCGATCGCTCCGACGGCCCACGCGCCCCTTCGCGAGCCGCGGAGTTCATGGAGATCCAAGCCGGGCAAGCTCATATCGCGCGCGCTGGTTGAGACGTTCGGACGGCCGAGGATGAGGCGGAGCCGGCCGGCGTGCTTGGCTTGAATTCCAGACACGTTTCCGGTGGCGAAGAACCGTTCGATCCCTTTGTGCCGAAACCCTCTGATCGCCACGTCTACTAGTGTAACCTACATGGTTACAGTCCGCAACCGGCCGCACGGCCATGGGACGCCGGTTGGGCCACTTTCCCGATATTCCCACTTTCATGGCGTCACACCCCGCCGGCATTGTTCTATGGTGCCGTATTCGGTACCATGTAGTCGTGTCCAATTCCAAGAAGATCCTTGCGGGGATGCGGAGGAACGCCCACAACTGGCGCATGGAGGACCTGGAAGTCGTCGCCCGTCGCTTCGGGGTCGACGTTGACAGTCAGGGCGGCACAAGCCACGTGACATTCCGCCACCCGAGGGCGGGCAGGACAACTGTGCCGAAGCACATTCCGATCAAGCCCTGGTATGTGCGCGACTTCCTAGAGTTTATTAGCAAGTTGGAGGATCCCGAACATGACTGATTTCGCCAATGTCGACAAGTATCCATTCACGATTCGCCCGCTTTCAGATGCAGACGGCGGTGGGTTCTTGATCGAGTACCCGGACCTTCCGGGGTGTCACTCGGATGGTGAAACGCCCGAACAGGCCATAGTAAATGGCCGGGACGCCGTGCGTTCCTACCTGCTGAGTTGCCGCAAGCACGGCGATCCCATACCGAAGCCAAGCTCGCCTGCGGGGTCGAGCGGCCAATTCCGGTTACGGATGCCCAGGAGTCTCCACGCCCGATTGGCGGCCGAAGCTGAAATCGAAGGCGTGAGCTTGAATATGCTGGTGGTCGCCGCCGCCGCCCAGGCTTTAGGGCGGCGCGAAACAGCCGCGCCCAGGAAAAGGTCTCGTAGCTGACGCGCCGCAACGCAAGTGCCGGCGCTCGCCCAGAAATCCCACGTCAGGGCCGCAATCGGCCATGGCCTGGCAGGAACCACTTCTGCGGCCAGGGCGTCACACGCTGATGGGAGCGCATTTTGAAGAATAATTGTCTGGAAATGGCGGCGGTGATGCTGGCGGCTATGGCACCAACTGTAACCTCCGCGAGTTACCGCAAGCCCTTGGGCGAAATCGACTTTTTCGGGTACAAAGGTCTAGATGTTGCGGCCATTCGATCCGCCTTTCCGTTCCATGAGGGGGACTTGTTTCCTCCTGCCAAGGCGAAATCTTCAGATGACCTGAAGCAGCAAGTGAGCGAGAAGGTAAAGCAGATCATCGGTCGCGAGCCCACAGATGTTTCGTTCGTCTGCTGCGACTCGAAGCAAGAGTGGATGGTGTACATTGGGTTGCCGGGTGAATCGTATAAGGCGCTGGCCTTGAACCCGACGCCTGCCGGGGACATCCGGTTGCCGGGGCCCGCAGTCGCGCTTAGCCAGAAAATGGACAGGGCATGGAGTGACGCTGTCATGAAGGGGCACGCCACGGAAGATGACTCAGAGGGTTTTGCTCTCACGGGCGATCCAAGAGCAAGAACAGCGCAATTGGCGATTCGGGACTACGCTCTTAGCAACGAGACACTAATCTTGCAGGTACTGGCCTCGTCCTCTGATGCGCGGCATCGCGCCATGGCTGCCCAGATGATCGGGTACGGGCGTCAATCCGAGGAGCAGGTCGATGCGCTGGTCCGGGCAAGCCTTGACCCAAATGATGAAGTTCGCAATAACGCCGTGCGCGGGCTGTGGGTACTAGCAGGCGCGAAGCCGAACATGGCTCAACGGATTCCGCTGGAGCCTTTCGTGCGCCTCCTTCGGTCTGGCTCGTGGTCGGATCACAATAAGGCGTCCCTACTCCTGGCAGCGCTGACGAGGAGCCGTGATCCGAAAGTGCTGGCGTCAATTCGGGCGGAGGCGATCGATCCACTCGCAGAGATGGCTCGATGGCGGAGCTTGGGGCATGCCGAAGCCGCACTTTTGATACTCGGTCGAATCGCCGGCCTCGATGAGGATGCGTTGAAAAGGTTGATTGACGCCGGTCAGTCGGACAGGATTATCGGCAAACTAAATTACCAGTGACCCTAATCGCCGTTGCCCATGGGTGGTCGGTTCCGGCCGTGAAGCTCGTTGTGGCAAAAAAACGGGGTTGTCGGAAAAATGGTCGTCGGGCGCCCCACGCAGGTCCGCCGAACAATCCTAGCGTTCCGAAGTTGGCGCACAGACCCTGCAAACGCCCGCGGCGCGAGCCGTGGGGACGAGGCCCCAGCTCAGGACGGAAGATCACGCGGCGCTACTCCCCGTTCCCAAGCGCAAACCCCGTCTTCGCGTTCTTCACAATCCGCGCGAGATCGGTCTCGACGTCGTGGGCAAACCCGCACAGCCAGCCCCCCTCGGCCGCCGCCCCCAGCCACTGGTTCTTGGTTTCGATGGCTTGCAGCGGAAACAGGTCGAACGCGGCGATCCAGGAAGGCTGCAAGTGCGCGGCGGTAGGCGCGAGGTCGGAGAGAAAACAGAAGGTCTGGCCGCCGCTCTGGGCCGTCACCACCGTCATGTCGCGGTTGTGGCCGGGGGCGCGGCGCATCCGGACGCCCGGCGCCACTTCGCAATCGCCATCCACCAAAGTCATTTGGCCGGATTCGACCAGCGGGTCGTAGTTGGCGGCGATGTAGCTGACGCTGTCCCGCGCGAGGTTCTCGTGCGCATGTTCCCACTCCCCGCGCGACGCGAAGTAGCGGGCGCGCGGGAAGGCCGGCCGCGCCACGCCGCCCTCGAGGATCGTGTTGCCGCCGCAATGGTCCCAGTGGAGGTGGCTGTTTATGACGATATCGATGGATTCCGGGTCGAACCCGTGGCGGGCGATCACGGAAGGGAGCGGTTCCGGCTCGGGTGGCAGCTTCATGCGTTCGCGGGCGCGCCCGTCCATCTTGTCCCCGCCGCCCGTTTCCACCAGGATGGAATGTTCGCCCGTGCGGATCAGGTAGCAGTTGAAGCCCGCCGGGATGCGGTTGAGCTCGTCCGCGGCGATGCGGCGGCTCCACAGGGTCTTGGGCACGACGCCGAAGAACGCGCCCCCGTCCCACCAGTAGATGGACTCCCGGATCGGGGAGATTTCGAAGCTGCCCAGGACGGTGCCGGACATTCGCTCGAAGGGATCAGCCCTGGACCAGCTTGCGGCCGCGCTCGAACAGCTCCGCGGCGTCCTCCACCAGCTTGCGCCCGCGCTCGAACATATCCTTGCCCGCGTCGGCGATGTCCTTGCCGGTTTCGGCGACCGCTTCTTTGCCTTTGCGTCCCGTGTCGGATAGCAACCGGCGGGTATCCTTGCCGCTCTTAGGCGCGTAAAGAATGGCCACGGTCGCGCCGATGACCGCGCCGGTCAGGAACCACGCCAGCCTGGCGCTCAAGTCCGCGCATGTATCGGTTCGTTGCTCTGACATTTTGCCGCCTCCGCGGGGAGCCCGTTCTCAAGGGCGCTCCCTCCACATTCTGCGATATCCTTGGGGCATGGCGCAAGAGGCAGGGTCGGGCAGGCGCTTTCGCCTGCCAACGTCCTTGCGCGGCGGAATCTCCTGGACCGTTACGCGCCCCTGGGTCGGGAATCCGATGCTGCGCGTGATGTTCCGGCGAGGCAACCCGGCGGGGATTTCCCGCGCAACGGCGTGGCTGCTGTGCGCCGGGCTGGCGGCGGCCGGCGCGCTGTGCGCGTTTCAACGCCCGTTCCGGGTGTATTTCAGCGTCGAGCGCTACGACGACATCCCCCTGCCGCCGGATTACCGGGAAAAAGCCGAGTGGGTATTCGGGCGGCTGATGTACCCGGAGCACCCCTATGGTATTTTCGCCGGCGGAGGCCGCGGCCGCGGATTCCGGTTCGGCTCCGCGTTCGACTGGCGCAATGGAGGGACCGGTTGGACGCAGGATTACCCCCGCGCCGACCGTCACTTCGCCCAGGCCGTGAGGCGCCTCACGCGCGTCGACGCGCGCAGCGTGGAACAACCCGTCAACCCCGACGACTTGGACGATTTCTACAACTGGCCGTGGCTGAACGCCGGCGAGATGGGCGACTGGCTGCTGACCGATGCCCAGGTGAAGACGCTCCGCGAATACCTGCTGCGCGGGGGATTCCTGATGCTGGACGACTTCTGGGGTCCGGTCGAGTACGCGCGTTTCAACGAGACCATGAGCAGGATCTTTCCGGACCGTCCGATTGTCGAAATGGAGAGCCGCGACCCGATTTTCCATACCGTCTACGATCTCGACGACCGCTACCAGATTCTGGGCCAGTGGGCGCTCCCGCGCGGCGGCTTCATGTCGCAGCGCGCCGCCGGCACGGTGGCCCACTGGCTGGGCATTTACGACGATAAGGGCCGCGTGATGGTGGCGATCTCCTTCAATTCCGACGTGGGCGACTCATGGGAATGGGCCGACGATCCATCCTATCCCGAGAAGTTCTCCGCCCTGGGCATCCGCCTCGGCGTGAACTACGTGGTCTATTCGATGACGCACTAGGGTCGGTGGGGCGGACCTCCCGGTCTGCCTTCTTGCGCCAACGCCGTGCTCGGGTTCCTCCAGCGCTCGGACCGAATCAACCCCCCGCGACTGCCCCGCCGCCGCGTTCTGAAGCAGCGTCCGGTCTTCTGGCCGCGCCGCGCCGATCGCTCACTCGACCTGGGATGGCGTATAATGCTTCTGTCTTATTGCACTGCTAATGATATGGCGACATCATGAGTCGGCTTGCTTGGAAAGGTTGTGAAATGAAACACTTGCTCTTGTGGGCATCGTCCCTGGTTGCGCTTCTCGCTGTCTCCGGCATCGCGGCGGCGCAGGATGCGGATCCGCCCTCGCGCGTAGCCCGCGTTGCGTATATCTCCGGCCGCGTATCGTTCGAGCCCGCCAGCGTGGATCAGTGGGCCGACGCATCACTGAATTACCCGATGACGACCGGCGACAACCTGTATACCGACATCGGCGCCCATGCCGTGCTGCGGATCGGTCAGAATTCCATCCGTCTGAACTCGGGAACCAATTTCCAGTTCGTGAACCTGAGCGATAACGTGGTTCAGACCAGCATCAACGCCGGCGATCTGAGCCTCAACGTGCGTCATCTCTTCAATGGCGAATCCTGGGAGGTCGACACTCCCAACGGCGCAGTCACCCTCCTGCGCACGGGCGAATACCGGGTCGACACCGATACCTCCCGCAACGCCACGATGGTCACCGTCCGCGCGGGTGACATCGAAGTAACCGCCAACAACCAGAGCTTTCCCGTTCATTCCGGCCAGACTGCCTACTTCGACAACTCCGGCAACCCGCCCGACGTTCAGGCTGCAAACCAACCCGACGATTTCGATTCTTTCGTCTCTTCGCGGGACCGCCTGGAAGATGTCCCGCCGCCCCAGTACGTCTCACCCGACATGGCCGGCTATGAAGATCTGAATGCCAATGGCGATTGGCGCAACACGCCGGACTACGGCCCGGTATGGACTCCGCGCGTCGCGGCGGGCTGGGCCCCCTATCGCGAGGGGCGCTGGGCCTGGGTCGAACCATGGGGTTGGACCTGGGTGGATGATGAACCCTGGGGCTTCGCGCCGTTTCACTATGGACGCTGGGCTTACATCGATAACAGGTGGGGCTGGTGCCCCGGCCCGGTTGCCGAGCGTGTTTACTATGCTCCGGCGCTGGTCGCTTTCGTCGGTGGTGGAGGATTCAGCGTGGGTGTCTCGATTGGCGGTGGGGGCGGCGGTCTCGTCGGCTGGTTCCCACTCGGCCCGCGCGAAGCGTACTACCCCTCGTATCATGTGTCACAGGGTTACGTCCGCCAGGTGAACGTCACCAACACGCGGATTACGAACATCAATGTCGCGAATATCAACGTCACCAACGTCAACTACGTGAACCGCAGCGCTATAGTGGCGATGCCGCGGGATTCCTTCGCCTCGGCGCAGTCTGTCCAGCGCGCCGCGGTGCGCGTCGACGCCAACCAGATGCGCCAGGCCCAGGTGATCGGCGCCGCGCCTCGAGTGGCGCCGCAACGGGAGAGCGTTCTTGCGAATAGCGGCGGTCGTACTGCCGTCGCGCCCCCGGCCGCTATTGCGAATCGTCCCGTAGTCGCCAGACTCGCTCCACCTCCGCCTGCGGTTCCGTTTGCCGCTAAGCGGCAAATACTCGAGCAGCATCCCGGGATCCCGGCGGCGCCGGCGCAATTGCAGACTATGCGCGCACAGGCCGCCGGCCGGAACCCGGCGCCCGGACGCATGCAGGTCCAGCCGATCGACGCGAAACAGGTTCATTCGGTCACCCCGACCGTGCGCCCCGGTCCTGCGCCGGCCTTTGCCCAGCGCCCGGCCCAGCCCCAAAACGGTCCAGCGCGGCCACCTAACCAGCAACCGCTCACCCAACCCGTCCCGGCCGCCCGGCCACAGAGTCTTCCCCCGGCCCCCGTACAGGCTCAACCCCCAATGCGCCAGACGCCCCCGGCCCGCGAGCAGGCTCAACCCCCGGTACGCCAGACGCCCCCGGCCCGCGAGCAGGCTCAACCCCCAATGCGCCAGGCGCCGTCGGCCCCCGTGCAAGCTCAACCCCCGGTGCGCCAGACGCCTCCGGCCCGCGAGCAAGCTCAACCCCCGGTGCGCCAAGCGCCTCCCGCCCCCGCGCAGCCTCAACCCCCGGTGCGCCAGGCGCCTCCCGCCCCCGTGCAAGCTCAACCCCCGGTACGCCAGGCGCCTCCGGCCCGCGAGCAAGCTCAACCCCCGGTGCGCCAGGCGCCTCCAGCCCCCGTCCAGGCTCAACCCCCGGTACGCCAGGCGCCTCCGGCCCGCGAGCAAGCTCAATCCCCGGTGCGCCAGGCGCCCCCGGCCCCCGCGCAGGCTCAACCCCCGGTGCGCCAGGCGCCCCCGGCCCCCGCGCAGGCTCAACCCCCGGTGCG
>CAIRXZ010000343.1 GCA_903882645.1 uncultured Acidobacteriia bacterium
GCGCCCGCTCATTCAGAACAGGCGACAGTCCCTCGTAACGCTGCCGAATACCCTGCGCTGCACCAACCGTGCCGGCCACAATTCGACCATAGCGCATTGCACAGCCGTTGTGAAGCACTTATTGATGCACAGATCCTAAGCCCAAACCCCAACCGCCCGCCCGCGGTGGCTAATACAGCGACGCTCAAAAAGTATGCGGCATTGGGCTGAAAAGCCTGCCCCACGACCTCCGCCGGATTGGCAGCCTCCGAGAACTAAGTGGCATTGCGCCAAAGCGTGCGCGACAGCGGCCGTTGGCCACGTCATCTCATGACAGTTCCTGGGCCGCATTGGCCGATCCAGCTGGGCTCGCCCCGCAGCCCGCGCGATTTACTTGCCCCCGGCATCGCAGTTGCACGCCGGGCAGCCGTTGTCGAGAACGATCTTCCAAACTCCCGCGGCTTCGCGCCTCCACACTGAGTTGAAGGTCCCAATGCGCTTTCCGGAGGGATCTCTGACCGGGCCGGAGGTCAGGGCCAGGGCGCCGGAATCGAGCGCCTCGACCACTTCCGGCTCCCACGAAAACGGGGCTTGCGGGCCTTCGAAGTACGGCTTCCAGCGCTCGGCCACCTCGCGGGCGCCGCGCGACACGCGGCCATTCGACGCGAACACGGCCTCCGCGGCCAAGAAAGACGCGAATGCGGCGGCGCTGCGGTCGGCCAGCGTCTTCGCAAAGGCGATTTCGGTTCGCCGCACCTGTTCCTTCAACTCCTGGTTGGTCTCGGCGGCCGCCGAGCCCGCGGGCAGTAACAACGCCGCACAGGCCATCCGTCGCGTCATGAGGAGATTGTAGCCGATCCGGCCTGTCCCCCGGCAACCGAGCCCCGACACGCATAATCTGCCGGGGTGCGCGGGCGTCCGCAATGTTTCACTTCAGCCCGATTGGGGCATTGCCGCCGCCGGCCCATTAGGTGTATACCTGATGATGGAGTCCCGGAGGCGCCACTTGACCGATCGAGTCGCTCTTGCCCTGACTGCCGTCCTTTGGATCCTCCCCGCCTCGGCGCAAACGACGTCCGGATCCATCGAAGGCCAAACCGTCAACCTCAAAACCGGCGCTCCGTTGAGGGACGCCACGGTTACCCTGACCGGGCCGTACGCGAAGTTCGCGCTCGGCCCCGACGATCCCCCGGTCTCGCCGGCGGTACACGCCTCGTCCGGCGATCAGGGCCGGTTCGTGTTCCAGAACCTGGCCGCGGGCAACTACCTGATATCCGCCGGGCGTGCGGGATTCCGGAGCGCCGGATACGGCGAAAGCCGCGTCGCGCGGGAATTGCTGCCCGTTGGCGAGGGCCAGCAAGTGAAGGACGTCGTCATCAAGCTGGCGCCTCTTGGAGTGATTGCCGGCAAGGTGACAAACGAGGCCGGCGTCCCGCTGCAAAACGCGCGGATCACGACTTACCGGTACGCCAACGGCATCTGGTTGCGCACGCTCCAGGCTGGGGAGCCTACGCAGTTCGGCTACACCAACGACCTCGGCGAGTACCGCGCCGTTCTCCCTCCCGGCCCCTACGTCGTCAGCGCGGCCTACCCGTTCGCGTTGGCGCTGTTGGAGCCGGATCTCACGCCGGGACTGGGGCATCCGACGACGTATTACCCGGATTCGCCCGGACCCGAGAATGCCAAGCCGCTGACCGTCGTGAGCGGCGAGGCGGTCCAGGCCGATTTCAAACTCAGGAAGGCGCCCGCGTACCGGATTAGCGGTCACTTGGCCGGCCCCGACGGGCGGCGGGTTTGGGGTCAGGCTTGCCCCGGAATCCTTCCGAAAGATTCCGTCCCATCCGACTTTCTTTTGTTGGGAAGCATCAGCGCCAGCGCCCAGGACGGCACCTTTACAATCGTGGCGATCCCGCCGGGATCTTATCTACTAACAGGGGCGCTTTGCGGAAACGCGCCGCCCGTCTCGGGAGTGCAGGCGCTGGAGGTTTCAGGCAACGTGGACGATTTGAAACTCCACGTGACGCCCGCACAGCAGGTGCGTGGAACCCTCAAGCTGGAGGGCGATGCGAACCTTGCCGGAGCCAGCGTGCTCCTGCAACCCATAGAACGATTCCCTGGCCGCATCCCGAACGTGACAATCTCCAGCGGCAGTTCTTTGGTATTTGAAGGAGCGCTTTCCCTGCATTACGTGCCGGAAGTCCGGCGCCTTCCGGTCAACTGCTACGTGAAATCGGCCCGGTACGGCGGCCAGGAGGTGGCGGCCACGGGCTTTCAGCCGGTTGCCGGCGCATCTCTCGAGATTACCTTGAGCGCTCTGGGCGCGGCTCAATTGAGCGGCTCGGTCGCGGATCGAGCGGGCCGGCCCGTAAGATACCCGCTGGTGACCGTGATGCCTTCCGACGGTGGCCCGGTGGTCGCCGCCAGGAGCGTCGTTGGCGATGCGGACGGCAAGTTTATCTTCCAGGCGCTCCGGCCGGGTGAGTACAGGGCGGCTGCCTGGGAGGAGGTTTTCGGCGTTGCCCGGCTTGCGGCGGACCCCAGGATTTCGAAGTTGTACCGTGAGAGAGGCAAGGTTGTGACAGCGCAGCCGGGAACGCCGCCGGCCGTTGCGCTTACATTGATTGGCGCCGAAGAGGTCGACTCGGCGCGGAGCAAGCCGTAACTGTCTGGAAAAGGAATTCATCATGAAGCCGGTTCACTTACTTGCATGTTTGATCGCGTTCAGCTCGATGTTAGCCGGGCAGGCCAGTGATTTGAGCTCGGTGGAAGGACAGGTGGTCAGCAGCGCCACCGGGGCGCCGCTGAGAAGAGCCGTCGTGACCCTCTATCGTACCGGCGGCCGCGCCGTACGGCCAGGCGAACCGCCCCAGACAACCGCGTCCCCAGGCGAAGTGGAGACAGACGATCAGGGCCGTTTCGCCTTTCGGGACCTGGAAGCCGGGGGCTATCGGGTCAACGTGCAACGGCAGGGATTTGTCAACCAAGACCTCACGGGCGTCAACTTCGCGAACTCACAACTGTGGCTCGGCGAAGGCCAGCAACTGAAAGGTTATGTGGTTCGCGTGACGCCGCAATCCGTCATCACCGGCAAGGTGCTGGACGAATATGGCGATCCCGTCATGGGCGCGCAGGTCTACGCCCAGCGCGCCGGAAGCGGGATCGGCGGGCGGCCGATCATGACCGGCGGAAATGTGCAAAGCAACGATTTGGGCGAGTATCGAATTGCGAACCTGAGCGCGGGCGACTATACCGTGGGGGCGGTCCCCCAGAACAGGAACCGCGCGTTCCCGTCGGGGAACCAGCCCTTGTCCGACAAGCCGCAGCTCGTCTACGCCACCACTTATTACCCCGGCACGGCCGTGGCGGGCGAGGCTGCCGTAGTTCACGTGGCGGACGGCGCCGTAAGCGGCGGGATCGATGTCAAGCTGGCGAAGATCAACGCGTTCACCATTCGCGGCACGGTGGTCGATCCGGGAGCGCCGCCCAACGGTCCCCGCGCCTTTCCGCAGTTAAGGCTGCGGGACGCGGCCGGATTCCCTGGAGGGGGCTATTTCGGAGCGACTGGCGGCGGGCAGGATGGCGCCTTCCAGTTCAACGGCGTTCCTCCGGGTTCCTACGAGCTGTTCGCGCAGAGGAACAACATTGGGTCGGGCGGTTCCGCGGCCAGCGCGGTCGTGCCTGTCGAAGTGCGCGACAAGAACCTGGACGGCATCGTTCTTCAAATGAAGCCCAACTCCGACTTGCAGGGGACCGTGAGGCTCGAACAGCCGGGCCAGTGCGATCCGCGCAATATGACCGTGAACCTCAGGCCGGCCGGCGGGATCTACTACGGCGGCAACGTGCAGCCGGCCACGGTGGGCGACGACCTGAGGTTCACGCTGAAAAGCGTGCCGGCGGGCGTTTATTCCGTCAACGTCAACGGCGGCATGGGCCGGTGTTACGTGAAGTCCATCGTGTACGGCGGGCAGAAGGCGCCCGAGACCGCCCTGGCGGTAACGGAAAGCGGGCCTCTGGAGATCATGCTGGCCCCTTACAGCGCGACGTTGAGCGTGGTTGTGCTGGATCATGACGGCAATCCACTGCCGCGCGCGCGGATCACGCTCGCGCCGAAGGACGGCGGAGGGTCGACGATGAGCGGCATGACGGGCTTCAACGGGCAGATGAGTTTCGCGTCCCTCCGCCCGGGAACCTATCAGGTGTACGCCTGGGAGAGCGCCGCTCAAAACGTGCCGCAGACCCCGGACTATCTGAAGGGCTTTGAGAGCCGCGCCAAGGCCGTGACCGTGGGGGAAAGCGGACGCGCCACGGTTGAGGTCACCGCGATTCCGGCCTCCGAAAACGGCGGCACGGCGGCTCCGACGCCCCCCGCGGGCGCCAGAGGAAGCCTGGCGGGCAGGGTGGTGAATGGCGTCAGCGGCGGCCCGATAGAGGGAGCAGCCATCAGCCTGCGCGGCCAATCCATCCTGACCAACCAGCCGCAGGCCATGCAGGGAACCAACGCGGTATCGGACGATCAGGGCCGCTTCGCGTTTCCGGATCTGACGCCGGGCAGTTACACCCTCACCGCGCAGCAGCAACGATTCGTCGCGGCAGGCGCCGGCCTGCCGGTGAATCCTCTCGCCCAAGTGATCGTGGGCGAGGGGCAGCAAGTCTCCGCTTACGTTGTGAAGCTGATCCCGGCGGGCGTAATCGCCGGCACGGTGACGGACGAATCCGGCGAACCTTTCCTGGGGGCCCGGGTCCAGATCTTCCGCTATCGAAACGACGCCGGCCAGCGCCGGCTGGTCACGGCGGGCGCGACGCAAACCGACGACCTGGGCAAGTACCGCATCGCCAACCTCGCTCCGGGGAACTATTACGTAAGCGTCACGCGGATGGCCTCCGGACCCAACGCGATGCGCGTAACGACCGATGCGATGACGGGCTTCGCCACGACGACGATCAACACCCCGATGTCCGTGGTCGATTCCATCACGGCGCCCATGCCGTCCGAAGCCGAAACGGGTTACGTCGCGGCGTGGTATCCGAACAGCCCGCAACCAGCCGCCACGTCCGCTGTCAGGGTGACGGTTGGCGCCACCGTCGCCAACATCGACATGACGTTGCGGAAGACCCGCGTAGTTCGAGTTCGCGGCAAGGTCGTCGATCCGTCGGGCAGCCCGGTCGGGACGCCCAGCGTCACACTGGCGCCGAAGAACTCCTTGCTGTCGGCGCCCGGCGCCGGCAGCACAGTCGTGGCCCGCGATGGCAGCTTCGAAATATCCGGAGTCCCGCCGGGGTCATACAACCTGATAGCCCGCCCCGGTCCCATTGGTGTAAGTGGGGGCGGATCGGTGAACATGATAAGCGGAGGCGGCGGCCGCGGCTTCGGCGGACCGGGCGGACCGTCGGTCAGAATGGCGGTCCAGTCCATCGAGGTGAAGGAGTCGCCGATCGAGGGAATCCGGTTGGAACTGAGCGCGGGCCGCGCGGTGAAGGGATCCGTCAGGATGGATGGCGGCGGCGCCGTCGTGCAGCCTGTCTACTTCTCCCTGACCTCCCTGGAAGGCGGCGGAAGCGGGATGACGAACTTTGGCAGCGACGGGACGTTCACGGTGAACGGCGTATTTCCGCTGGTTTACACGCTGAACGCACAGAACCTGCCCGCCAACTGCTATGTGAAGTCGGTCCGTTACGCCGGGCATGAGGTTCCGGGCACAGGTATCGAATTCACGGGCGAGGGCGCGCTGGAAGTCGTTCTCGGCAATTCGGCGGCCATTCTGGAAGGCTCGGTAACCGGAGGGGATGGCAAGCCGGCGGGCAACGCCGGCATCGTCGTCGCGCCGGCGGCAGGGCCGCTGCCGCCGCGAACCGGCAACGCCGACGCCCACGGCAATTTCTACTTCGCGAGCCTGCCGCCAGGGGATTACAAAGTGCTTGCCTGGGACGCCGCCACGCCGGAAGCCGCCGATCCGCCTGAATCGCTCGGGCCATTCGCGTCCGCCGCCAAGGCCGTGAAGCTGGCCGAGAACGCCCACGAGAAAGTTCAGGTGACGGTTGCCAAGTAGGGGTCGGGCCGGTGGGGCAGGCCTCCTGTCCTGCCTTCTTACTCCACCGTCGCCAGATCGCGCCATGCCCGCCCTTGCGATTGCGCCACGCCGCTGTGCGTCACGTAGCCGTTGTAGGTGTTGACGCCCTCGCGAATCGCCGGGTGGCGTTCGCAGGCGCCTTCCAGTCCCCGGTTCGCCAGCTCCAATAGGTAGGGAAACGTGGCATTGGTGAGCGCGAAGGTCGAGGTGTGCGGGACCGCGGCCGGCATGTTGGAGACGCAATAGTGCAGCACGCCATCGACCACGAACGTCGGATCGGTATGCGTGGTGGGGCGCGAGGTTTCGAAGCAGCCGCCCTGATCGATGGCCACGTCCACCACCACGGCGCCGCGCTTCATAGTCGCGATCGTCTCCCGCCGCACCAGTTTCGGCGCGGATGCGCCTGGAACCAGGACCGAGCCTATCAGCAGGTCGGCCGTCTTCACGTTCTCGCCGATGGTCCAGGCGTTGGAGGCCAGCGTGACCACCTGGCCGCCGAAGATGTCGTCCAGCTCGCGCAGGCGGTTCATGCTCCTGTCGATGATGGTCACGTGCGCGCTCATGCCGCAGGCGATCTTGGCGGCATTCGTTCCCACCACGCCGCCGCCCAGGATGACGACGTTGGCGGGCGCGACTCCAGGCACTCCGCCGAGCAGAATGCCGCGGCCGCCCCTGGGCCGTTCCAGGTACTGCGCGCCCACTTGCACCGACATGCGCCCCGCCACTTCGCTCATCGGCGTGAGCAGGGGCAGAGAACCATCGGCTTCCCGGATGGTCTCGTAGGCCACGCCCTTTACGCGCGCCTCCAGCAGCCGGTTCGTCAGGTCCGGCAGGGGCGCCAGGTGGAGGTAGGTGAAGAGGATCAACTCGGGACGGAAGTACCCGTACTCGGCCGGCTGCGGCTCCTTCACCTTGACTACCAGGTGAGCCTTGCTCCACACCTCGGCCGCATTCTGAACGATGGCCGCGCCGGCTTGCACGTATTCCAGGTCGGTGATCGAGCTGCCCTCGCCGGCGTTTCGCTCGACCAGCACTTCATGTCCCGCTTCGCGCAACGGGGTAACGCCGCTCGGCGCCAGCCCGACGCGAGTTTCCTGGTCTTTGATCTCCCTCGGAACGCCGATAATCATGATCCACCCTCCGGTTTCAGATTAACACCACCGAGATGTGGGGTGTACACGTAGCGCCGCCGGCAAAAGCCCCATCGTCTTACGTCCTCTGCCTCCTCAACTCGTTCATCCGCCCGGGTGTTTGTGGACGTGGAACCCGTGCCTGGCGCGGTCGTGGAGTTGAGAGATGTTCAATCCCGTCAGAGCAACCGCGATGGCGCCGCCAAGCAGCAGCGGGAGGGTCTCGGCGGCGAGCATGATGTTGGAGAAATTCTTGGCGTCGTTCTTCTCGACGTCGAAAAGCTTCAGCGCCAGCACGCACGCCACCTGGAGGAGGCCCAGGTTGGCGGGACCGTTCGGTATCACGATGGCGATCCGCACCACCGCGAGCACGCCCCCGGCCGCCCAGAAGGAAAGGTCCAGCCCGTCCGCTTTCATCAAGGCCCACACGGTCAGCACTTGAAGCCCGAGATAGAAAAGACTGAGCAGGCTGGTCGCGCCCATCGTGCGCGCATTGCCCATCAGGTGCAGACCTTCGATGACGTGGCGCAAGGTGGAGGCCCATCGGCTTTCGCGGATCACCGCATGGGCATGCTGCTTGTGGATTACGATCCACAGCAGCGCGGCGGCGCCCAGAAGCAGCAGAACGCCAAGAATCTGCACTCCCAGCGTCAGATCGCGCGGCATGGCTCGCACGAAGGCTGCCGTGATGAAAAACGCCGCCAGCATCCAGAGGCCGTCGATAAGGCGCTCCACGGCGGCGGAGGCGAAACTGAGCGAGAGCCGCAGGCCGTTCCAGTGCGCCAGCATGTAGCAGCGGATGATCTCGCCAGTTCGCAGCGGCAGCACCTGGTTGGCGAACTGTCCGATGAAAATCGCCTGGACGGTCCGCCACGGCGATACCTCGGCCACGGGCGCAAGCAGCGTGTTCCATCTCCAGGCCTGCGCGAAGTAGATAGCCAGGTCGGCAGCCAGCGCCAAGCTCACCCAGCGCCAATCCAGCTCGCGGATGGCGGGGAGAAGCTGTTCCTTGATGGAATAGCCGTGAAGCACCCAAGCGACGCAAGCCGCCGAAGAGGAATAGGCCACCGCCTGCGGAAGCCAGCGGGGCATTTTGCGGCGCCTGGTGGGCGGGTGCATAGGATCAGGGGAGCCGGGCGGCTGCGTCCATCGCACACGCGCTCTTCCGGCTGCTCACGCACCTATGATGGCGTGGCGCCCGATCCTCCACGGCCCGGCCAGCGCGCGGCGGCTGGGGCGGGCTTCCTGGCCTGCCTGCTTACCGGTTGCAAATCCGATCCCCGCCGTCCATGCGCGCGGGGGCGGGGGTTCCCCGGTTCTCCGTGGAGAGCTTCAAGGCTTGGCCGAAAATGGGTGGAACGAAGCCAATTTGGGTGGACTTGGGGGCTTCCGCGGCCGGCGCCGGGGTAGCCGATGGCGCGGACGGAAGCGGCATTGGAAC
>CAIRXZ010000344.1 GCA_903882645.1 uncultured Acidobacteriia bacterium
CGTGATCTCAATGTTCTCGTCCTTGATGACAAACGGGATCGACGCCGTCTCGCGCGCCTCGGCGGTACGCCTGTTCACTGTGAGAATTAGGCGATAAGAGCCGGGCGCGAATCCAGTGATGAGCATTTCCGCGCCGCATGGAGCGTCCTCGGCGATTCCAGACATAAAGCCAGGGCGCTCCTCGTAAACGGTCATCGTGTCCTGAGGGCTGCACGTAGCGGCCGGAACCCGTACGTGCAGGCGGTAATGCGGAACCATCCTCGCGTACACCGTCCCAACGTCCACCGAGGCCCCCGATCCGACCACTACCGGAACAGCAGTCTCCAAGCCGTGTCCGCCGGGCCAGTAGGCGCGCTCGCAGTCCTGATCCACGGCTTTCAGATCGTTGTCGGAGAACTTTGTCATGAGCCGCTCCCTGCCGTTCTTCTGGGGCTGCGTCGTGACCACGTACTCCCCTGTCACCAGGTTCGTCGCCACAAACCGGCCATCCGGGCCCGTGGTCGACACGCCGCCTCCGGCCCTCCGGAAGCCATTGATGTTCGTCACCCGTGCGGCAGACAGTGACAGGTTGGGGACTGGCTTGTCCGTGGCCGGGTCCACCACCCTGCCGGTGACCAGGCCCGGACGAGCCAGAAACAAGCGGGCCTCGCCAACAGGGTCGGCAGCGGTCAAGATGACATCCTTCGAACTGTTGCCGCCGCCTTGGCCCGGCCCGGTATAACCCTCCTTCTTCACGGCGACCGTGTAGTAACCAAGTTTGTCCGGATGAAAGTCGAATGCCCCCGTGGCATCGGTTCGAGTGGTGTTCTGAACTGTGAGCATGCCAAGGCCGACTCGAATACTCGGGCGTTCTTCGCCCAGGAAATAGAGCGAAACATCGGCGCCTGCCACGGGCAGGGTGGTTCCGGATTCCAAGACGCCGCCACGGATCTCCGGGCTCGCGGCTGGCGCCCCCGCTTGTTGCGCAACCGCGCAAAGCGCGGCAGCCAGGAACAGGGCCTCAAATGCCGGAATTCGTCTCATGCGATAAACCTGGCCAAACATATTCGAAATTCTGATTCCACCGGTCGTCCGGCCGATGATCGAGTCGTCAAGGCAAAATCGGAGGCCCGACGACCGATGGACTTTTCGCCAAGCTGTTTTCCAGCCTGCTGGTTTTTGTATACCACTGTTTCGACAGACCTGGAAAGCCGTGGTAAATTTAGAGGAGTTGGTGGAACCGAAGAAGGGCAAGCCGAAGTCCAAGTAGCAATGGCACGAAACTGCTTCCAGGACCATAGGAACGGGACTTCGCGCATTTGGGCAACCGGCTTGCGATTTTGTGCGAGTTCTGTGCAAACCGCCTCCCTTGGGATCCGGTTGCACACAACGCAAGTTGTTGAAAAACAAGACTAGCGGGAGTAACTCAGTGGTAGAGTCACAGCCTTCCAAGCTGTTGGTCGCGGGTTCGATCCCCGTCTCCCGCTCCATTTCGCGGATGAAATACGCGGTTGTTTTCGAGAGATCCCCGGGCAATTGGTGCGCATACGTTCCGGACCTTCCGGGGTGCGTCACCACCGGACAGACGCCACAAGAGACGCGCAGGATGATCGAGGAAGCCATCGAGTTTCACATCGAAGGACTGCGGCTGCGCGGGGAACCCGTACCGGAACCCAGCGCCATTGTGGACAATGTGGAGGTTCAGGCGGCGTGAACCCGCGGCAGGGTTTGGGCAGTTGGTTCTAATAACGCGCTGGCGTAGCTCAGTTGGTAGAGCATCTGATTTGTAATCAGAGGGTCGGGGGTTCAAGCCCCTCCGCCAGCTCCATGATTCTAAAGCATATAGCGCGTCATTGTACCCTATCTGTAGCTGGCCTGACAGCCACATTGACAGCCACGGGTTTGAAAACAGCATCGATCTGGCGTGCAGTTTCGCGCCTCATCTCTTCGAGAATATGGCCGTACGTGTTCATGGTCACGGTGATTGAGGAGTGCCCCAGAAGCTCCATGATGTACCGGGGATGGAGGCCTTGGGCCAGCAGCAACGTCGCCGCGCTGTGGCGCAGGTCATGGAATCGGAGGCGCGGTAGCAGCTTGCGCTTCTTCTTTGGATCTGGCTCCGGGTCGTTCGGGTCCGGGGTGTTCAAGATCGAATAAAAGGACCGGGCCATATTGCGCGGCTCAAGCATGGTTCCTACGCTCGTGGTGAAAACCATCCCGGTGTCATGCCAGCGCGCCCCGCACAGTTTGCGCTCCTCTTCTTGTCGCCCACGGTGAGCTTGCAGAGTTGAGATTGCGACCTGGGGCAACGGAGAAATGGTGCGTCGGCTGCGCTCTGTTTTCGGAGCGATCAATACCAGCTTGCTCTTTTTTTCCTTCGGCATCTTCACTCTTTGCAGCGAGTACGCAACGTGAAGGCTACCGGCTTCGAGGTCCACATCTTGCCAGCGCAGCCCGAGGATTTCCCCTTCGCGCAGCCCGAGCGCCAGCGCAACGGTGAAAACGGCTTCGAGGCGATGGCCTTTCACGATCTCAAGAAACCGCCGGGCTTCTTCCGTCGTGAACACCCGCAACGGGGTTTTCTCCAAGCGCGGGGGCCTTGCTAGCATCGCAACATTGCGGGCAATCAGGCCGTCATGAACTGCCACGTTAAGACCGGCGCGCAGTGTGGCGCGGAAGTCGCGGATTGACGTTGGCGAGAACCCCGCCTCCGCCTTCCTCTGCATGAATTCCCGAACTTCCTGCGGCTGAAGTTTCAGCAAGGGTCTGTTTCCAAGCGCCGGTATCAGATGGAGTCGCACCTGATTTTCATAAGCCGTGTACGTCTTCGGCTTTGTCGCTGGCGGCTCTTGCTGTTTCAGCCACTTGGTCAGCCAGTCTTTCACGGTGAGGCGGTCGGGACCGACAGGAAGGCCGAGCTGCTGTGATCGCAATTCCCGCGTCAAGCGGTCCGAGACTTCCTTGCGGGTCGCGCCGTAGATCGACTTGCGGTATCGTTTTCCGTCGCGGTACCCGAGGTCTATGACGGCTTCCCACCTTCCGTCTTTTCGCTGGAAAATCGATCCCTCACCATTACCGCGCCTGCTCATTGAGTCGTTCCCTTTCAATTCTCGGTGCCAAGAACATTATTGCGCGCGCAACGAGTTTCATGTGCTGTCTCACAAAGCGCACGGCGTTTTCGTGGTTGCCGAATGTCCACTCAGCGTGCTGTTCCAGCACGTCCTCGAAGTCCTCCAGGCATATTCCATTGTCGAACAAACCCTCTTTGATCTCCCAGTTCAACCAGTTGTTGAACCCGGTGACAAAAAAAGGGAGCCAACTGTCTCGGTCGAGACTGGGACGATTGCAACACTTTGCGAACCCGGTGCTAATGGACTTGACTCGCCCCTCTGTGGCGGTCGTCTTGTCCAGGCGGTTCGCCACCTCGCAGCACGCCTCTATCAGAGGCCGACCAGACTCCAGCAGGACGAGAATTGCCGCGTACCGCCGGGCGGCCAGATCATTACGGCGCATGTAAGCTATTCCCAGTTTGCGCCCGTTTGGCGGCGGATCTGCGTATTCGAGGTCGAAGCCACGCATGGGACCGGCTGGATGCTTGCCGCGGCGCGACGGGCGTGCTGCGACACCGGCGAGCAGCCAATCCACGAACAGCCACAGTTCCTCATCGCTCGTAAACCTATGAATCGGCGGTGTGAGCTTAGGGTACTCCAATTCGCTTGATGGTAGGCCCAAATGCGGGGCAAAATCAAGTCCGAGGCGGAACTTATGGACAGATTGCTATTGAGAGCGTCGGAAGTGGCCGTAATGATCGGGCTAGGCAAATCGAAGACGTACGCGCTTATCGCGGCGGGCGAGATACCGTCAGTGCGTCTCAGCAAAGGCGCGATTCGCGTCTCGGCGGATGCCCTGCGGCGCTGGATAGATGACCTACAGGGGGAGAAAGAACCCTCAAAAAGTGGAGCGAAAACCGTGGATTCGAGCGAACTTGCTCAGTCCTCGCGCCGTCTTTAGACGGAGATTTGAGGCTTTATGAACGCCGAAACAGACGGCTGGTATCGCACGGGAGCAGTTGCCAAGCTCCTCGGAGTATCGCAGTATCGCATCCGCGAACTGGCGCGGGCCGGTCTGATAGAGTCCGAACTCCGGCGCAATTATCGCTACATCCCTGGTCGGGAGGTGGAGCGCCTTAAAAGAGAGGGCCTGCCTCCGATGCCAGCCAGCGCAGACATTGACGGGGCGCACGGACCGGAACAACAGCCGAGCCACGGCACCACGAGACCCGCGCGCACCCGCTTAACCGAAGAGCTATACGCCGAACCCTCCGACCGGCTCGCCAAGAGTAAGGAAACGGTGATCCGCCTGGAGCACGCCGCCGAGGCAAAACGCCTCCGCCGCGATATGCGCGAAAGCGACAGGGTGGCCGGGGAGGAACAGGAGCGCGCCCGCGAAGCGCAGCGAGTCCAACAGTGGCGAGACGGTCATGTCCGCCGCGCCGTCGAGAGAGTCCCTGCGGAGGCCTGTTCTGATGTCCGCCGCAAGGTTGACAGCCTCCTGGACAGCGTTCCAGATTGCGCCGACATAGGCGCGAAGGTGGATGAGATCATCGAAGCCGCCCTGCGCCCCATCCGCCAGCGCGACCAGGAAGCCCGCGCCCTCGATGCGCACCGCCAAAGAATCGCGCGCGCGGTCCAGTCCGTCAGCTTGCCATATGGAGCGACTGACGACGACCGCGAGGAGGCGCAGGACGCGGCGCTAGCCAGCCTTTCCCAACTTCGCCAGGGGGCCAGTGAGCGCGAATTGCGTATCAGGGTTGAGGAGGCAATTCGGCCCGTGCTCGAACGAATCAACCGGAGAAAAGCGGACGCCGAAACGAAACGACTGGAGGCGAACCACAAGAGCAGTATCGCTCAAATCATAGCGCTTCTGCCGTTTGACTTCCTGTATATGGACGCGACCGAGGAGGAACACGCTCAAGCAAAAGCTCAGGTACGCGCCGCCCTGGAGCAGTTCCCGCCTACCGCAAGCGGCGCGGATCTGAACAGAGCCAGGCAGGAAACGCTTGCACCCCTCAAAGCCGCAATTCGGCAGCGCAAGGAACGGAGAGAACAGGAACAGCAACAAGAGCGGGAGAAAGAGCGCCAGCAACGCCTAGCCGCATCGCGCGTAGACTCACTACTCAGCGCAAACGTTGAGGCTCGCCTTCGTGAACTTGAGGAGGACGGAGACATCACGTTCGACGGATATTCTGACCGGCTCGACATGCGCGACAAGCTCATAAAGGAGATTCGGCCAGTGCTCGTCGCGCGGGCCACCCAGAACCCGTCCATGACCGATGCCCGCATCAAGGAGCGGATCGGCGATCTGGTTGACGACCGCTACCAAGAGTTCTGCGACGAGTAAGGAAGAATGGTACTCCCCCAAGCCATAGCCGCGCTGATTGATCTACTAGGCCAAGCCGCAGATCGGGAGGCCCTCTCGCACGATGCCCGGCTTGATGTGGTTTCGGCGGTTCGCCGCGCGATCGTGCACAAGCGAAAGGCTGGAAGGAAGAACGACGAAAGGCTTGACCGGGCATACGCCGACTTCCGAACCGGAACACGCGGGCTCGAACTGTACCGCAAGCATATCCCGAACTTCCGCAAGCTGAGCAGATGGCGGCGGCGCGTCGAAGGGGACCGGCTCCTCAAGACCCTCAACAAGCGCGCTGAGCGTGAGAAGAAGCGCCGACCTTCGCCGACAAATCGGGCGGGGGAATTGTCGCTCCGACAATCCGTCCCCGGTAATTGTCGCCCCGACAATTCGCTATAGCGATCTGTCGCCGCCGATCCGCTGCATGATCGAGATCGAAGGAGAAATTCTGTTATGCCGACGCTAAAAGAATTGCAGGACCAGCTTGACGACCAGCAGGGCACGATTGACCAGGCCCAAGCCATCCTCGAAGACGCCTACACGCCCGAGGCCAGCCGTGCGGACTTGGTGGCCGCCGTGAGCGAAGCCATCGACGTGCTTGCCGGCGAGGAAGAGGAAGAAGAGGAGGAAGAGGACGAGCAGGACTGACCGCACCCGCACTGACCAACGGCGCCAGCGAGGAAAGGACGGTCACTGACCGTGCGCTCCGGTATCGGGCCACGGCGCATCCGCCAACGGGACCGCGGCGCTGTTGCATGTGCGGGAGCAATCGAAATGTCGAAGTGGGCCATGTGAACGGCCACGAGGAAGACGGCGCGCCCGAAAACCTTGTGTGGCAGTGCCGCTCCTGCAACGTGCTTTCCGGTAACGCCCTTCGCGCAGCCGGACTGGGGCGGCCAACGCGACAGTACAACCCCGCCGGGCCGGGTGAATCAATCGGGGCAAAATCGTTGGGGCAGTGGCTTACAGCGGTCCGAAGCATGAAGGGCGAATCGGACGCGATGCCTGTTGCCGGGGCGGTCGAGATGATCCGCGCGACTCCACCGGAGCGCCGTAGCAGCTTCGCACGCGAGATTTGGGAATTGCGCCGCGCCCGCTACGGCCCGACCGGACGGAGCGATGGGGTTCCGTTCTAAGGGCGAACCAAGCGCAGAAACGCCAACGGCGCCGGGTTGGACCGGCGCCGCTGTAAATCAGAAAGGTTTACCCGATGCTCGCAACATCGGACGCTCTGAGTCTACCAGACCGCAATCCGGGACGCAATGCAGACGGGGCAGTCGGAACCACCGAGCCGGAGTACCTCTCCGAATGCAGTCCGAAAGACAAACCTTGGGACCGACACCGGGCGCAGGCGGACCAGGTTGAGGCGATTTATCTGAACGCGCCTCACTCCCGCTGGTTCTCTCGTCTCGGCGAGCGCGTCGGGCAGTGCTCCCAGGTCTTGGCCTTCGCTTGGTCCCCTGAACGGAACGACTCAGGCGTGCTCACATTGAAGCTGCGATCCGCTCAGTTTTGCAGGGTACGGCACTGTCCCGTTTGCCAGTGGCGGCGGTCGCTGATGTGGATGGCACGCTTTCTTGAGGCGGTGCCTCGCGTGCTTGCCGAATGCCCGCAATCCCGTTTCATTTTCCTTACGCTGACCGTAGAGAATCCTCCAATTCACGACCTCCGAAACACGTTGCACAAGATGTGCAAGGGGTGGGAGCGCCTGACAAAACGAAAGCAATTTCGATGCGTGCTCGGCTGGATCAGAGCTACGGAGGTAAAGCCTGGAAAGAACGGCTCGGCGCACCCGCACTTTCATGCGCTCTTGATCGTGCCGCGCGATTACTACTGGAGGCCGGGAAAGTACGTTAATCAGGCGGAATGGACAGCGCTTTGGCGCCGTGTGCTCGGGCTGGATTACGACCCCATAGTGGACGTGCGCCCTGTCACGTCAAAGCATCGTCTTCGGCGTGATGGGACGCCATCATCAGCCGTGGCGGACGCCGCGCGCGAAACGTTCAAGTACGCGGTCAAACCAACGGACATGGTTGCCGATCCCGCTTGGTTTCTGGAACTGACGCGGCAGTTGCACAAGCTCCGATTCATCGCCTCCGGTGGAGTTTTGAAGGACGTGTTGCGCGAGAACGACGAGAGCAATGACGATCTGCTCGTGCTTGGCGAAGGCGAGACCGCCGAAGGCGCAAAGCTCTATTTTGACTGGCGGCGCATCGTGCGGCGCTACAAACGGAAGGCCTTGTAAAAGGGCATCACCCGCACGTCCCTATACCCAGCGCTTCCGCGATCAACTGGCCGATGGCGCGAATACGTGATCCATCGACGAGTTGCACGCCGGTGCTGTTGGCCAGCCGACGGGCCGCAGGAGTGAAGCGTGCGTTGGTGACCGCCCACGCTTGGTCCGCGCGGTAATGGGCTTTCGCAGCGTGAGCTTCCTGGATGGCATCGTTCCCCACGCTGTGTTGATAGCACTTCGCCTGGATCGCAATCGTAGTGTTGTTATGGTGGACAATGATGTCCGCGCCTTGGTCGCCAGTACGCTTGGTGGGCAGCACACTATTGACGCCTGCCCGCTGGATCTCAGTGATAAGCCACCGCTCGAACTCAACCCCCGACATCGCGTCGAAATCGCTGGGGGTGCCTTCTTGTTGCTGGTGGTACCGCAACAGAAGATCCAACAACTGGTCTGCTAGCCAATCCCTGGAATACGCCGTTGGGTACGCGGGGCCGCATCGCACCAAGAATTCCATCGAGTACTCGTCAACATCTGCGTCATCTTCCTTGAGGCCGATTGTGTCAATCAAGGTTTCGATGTCCTTGTCCGCGCCCCTCCAGACTTCATCTCCGTACTCGTCTGCGAATATCCTGCCATTGGCAGTGCGCAGCATGATATCGACGTACAACTTGTATTTGTCGAGTAGGGCCGTGTGGCGATCCCAGACCATGGCGCGGCTCTGGCTGAGTGCCTCGCAGTCGCCTGCGTAGGCGCCGGGTTTCCGTTCATTCTCTTGCTCCCGGATCTCCGTCCGCTCTTCCTCCTCGCGGGCAAGCGATTCCCGCTGCCACGAAAAGTGCAAGTCGCTATAGAGGGTCCGACATGCGTGCAAGTCATATCGGTAAAGGGCTGTTCGGCCAAACAAACGGGCAAGCAGCGCCCAAAGGCCACTGGCGGCGAAGCGTGCAACCTGTCGGCCCAACGTCGGCTGGAACGGTTCCGCCGGAATACCGTCGGCGAGTCGGCCGCGGCAACCGGGACATGCCAACGCTGCCATACAAGGGTTTCGTTGTCGTGTTGATAGAGACTCTAGGCGAAGGCTGGCCGCGCAATGGGGGCACTCCAGCCTCGTGTGGAACTCCAGAACATGGGCGCACTTCTTACAGCGCTCGCCAAGTAGTGAGGCACCGGTCCCAGGTGAGACGTTCCGATGGCGGCAGTACGCACAGCAGACGATCAGGGTGCACTCCGTCTTGGAAGGCGTCTTCATCAGCGAGGATTGTAGCGCACGGCGGATGGTGGGAAGCCCCGCCCTCGGAGGATCGATTGTAGGGCTTCTGGTGAGAAAAGGGGAGGGATTATATGGAGGAGCCTGGAAGTGAACCAGGCCCCTTACCAATTCTCTCGGTCCCTGGCACGGCGCGGGGAGTCGCATCCCTGCGTTGCTCCCTTCCTCCGGCCAGTTCGCCTCCATCCTAACAGACCTGCTCCCGTGAAAGAAAGCGGTTCGGCGTCTTGGTAGTGGGCTACTTTGAATTTCGCCCTGTCATCGACAGCGAGTAATTGTCCTCAAACTCCGATAGAAGATCGGCTACCCGGTCCACCCGCCAGTATCGATCATCTGGCCGTTTTGTTTTGCGCACTGGCGCGCGAGCGTCCGCAATGGTTCTAGGAACAACAAAGGTGCGGCGCTTGGGTTGGTCTGCGCCGGGGAGCAGGACAATTGCTAACCAGTCAAATTGGTCCTTTCCCCAGTAGTCTACGAACGTGGTTCCACCTCGTTTGAAAGTTCGAGACTTTACTGAGATTCGCTGTGGTGGGCCGCCGCCTTTAGGCTGGGCGATAACGTCGTAACACGGCCAGTTGTCGGGCATCTTCATCGTGGGAACGCCAGCGAGCGTCATTTCGGCTGCGACCAGCATTTCGCACGCATCGCCCATCTGTTTGCGGGTGTACGCTTGCGGAATCATTTCACCAGCCTAGCACCGTTTAGGCTTCTTGAAGCGCCAATTCTTGAGGTCGCAATGCGCTAAATCCCAGGGGGTGTCGGGGGACGGAGTCCCCTGACAGAGCCCGATCAAAACACGCGAATTCTGAAGCAAGTTCCGCGCGCTCCCCATCTTCTCTTGATACTTAAGGGATAACTCGCGGATGACTTTGACAGCCAATTTGACAGCCAGGCCGATGGAAACGGGCGGAAACCACGGACGATTTGGGCCGTAAGGAAGCCGCAACGCGAACAAAATAAAACTCAGTGGACGCGCACGGAAGACATACAGTACATTTTGTAATCAGAGGGTCGGGGGTTCAAATCCCTCCGCCAGCTCCATCCGTCGGGTCCCCCATCACCTCCGCCAGAATCCGCATGGCGGCCTCCTTGCCCCGCTCGCCGATTTCACCCGGCGGGCCGGCGCACGAAGGGCAGCCGGATTCGCAGGCGCACCCGGCCAGCAGCTCGGCCGTCTGCCGCAGGAGTCGCGGCGCCAGGCGGTAGAGCGGCGCGCTCTGGCCCACGCCGCCCGGATACATGTCGTAGAGATATAGATTCGGCTCGAACGCGGCCCGGCCTTCTCCGGTCTCCCCGCTCAGCGCCACTCCGAGGTCGCGCGGGTCGCACATCAGCAGCAGCGCGGCCACCGTGCGCAACGCGTTACCCAGCCCGGCGATGCCGGCCTGCCTCTCCTCCGGCGTGAAATCCGTCAAGCGCGCCAGGTATGCGGCCGGGAAATGCAGCCAGAACGCGGTGGTATGCATTTCCTGCTCCGGCATGGAAAGCTTGCCGGCGCCGACGTTCTCCATGGTGTAGAACTTGATCTTCTTGAAGCCCACGATCTGAGTGGTGACCCGCACATCGCCGTGCGCGCGCGTGGGCCAAGCCTGCTGGCCCGCCGGGTCGTGCGGCGCGCTCCCGCACGCCGGCCCCGACTCGAATTCCTCCAGCGTCTTCACTTGCGTGTAGTCGATGGCGTCGGTGTAATAGTCGCAGTCCACGCTTTTGACGTAGGCCTTGCGCTCCGCGTAATCGAAGCGCTCCACGTGATACTGCCGCGCCTCGTGCAGGTAGATGGCTTTCTCGTGCAAGGTGGTGAGCGCCGTGGGAAAGGAAACCTCCGCGATCACCTTCGGCTCGCCCGTGACGTCCACCACCACGAAGTTGTCGCTGGTGACGGAGCGCAGACTGACGGCATCGGCGGGATAGCTCTCCGACATCCAGTGCCACGCGCCCGCGGAATGATGCAGGAAGCCCGCCTGCTCCAGATATCGGCAGAGATCGCCGGTTTCATGGCGGCCGAACTTCTCGCCGTCGCGAAGAGGCAGCTCGAACGCCGCGCACTTGACGTGCGCGAGCAGGATTTCCAGATTCTCCGGGTTGACATACGCGTGTTCCGGCGAGCGGCCGAAGAAGTAGTCCGGGTGCTCGACCATGTACTGATCGAGCGGCGCGCTCGAAGCCACCATCACCGCGGCCGAGGTCCCCTGCCGCCTGCCGGCGCGTCCGGCGCGCTGCCAGGTGGAAGCGATGGTCCCCGGATATCCCGCCATCACCACCGCGTCCAGCGAGCCGATGTCGATTCCCAGCTCCAGGGCGTTGGTGGCCACCACCGCGCGAATGACGCCGTCGCGCAGGTACCGTTCGATCTCGCGGCGCTCTCGCGGAAGGTAGCCGCCGCGGTATCCCCGAACGCTCTCGTCGGGCAGCGGGCCGCGGCCGCGGGCGTCCTTCAGGTACGTGACCAGAACTTCCGCGGCGAGCCGGTTGTTGGCGAATACCAGCGTCTGCAAGTCGCGCTCGATGAACTCCAGGGCCACGCGCCGGGACTCGTTGATATAGCCGCGCCGGATCCCAAGCTGCCGGTTCACCACCGGCGGATTGTAGAAGATGAAGAACTTCTCTCCGCGCGGCGCGCCGTTGCGCTCCACCAGATCGAAAGGCTCCTCGACCAGCGCTTCCGCCAGCTCGCGCGGGTTGGCGATGGTCGCCGAGCAGCATATGAACCGCGGCGAGGACCCGTAGAACTCGCAAATCCGCCTCAGCCGGCGCAGCACATTCGCCAGGTGGCTGCCGTACACGCCGCGGTAGTAATGCAGCTCATCGATGACGATGTAGCGCAGGTTCTCGAAATACCGCGCCCAGCGCGTGTGGTGCGGCAGGATGCCCGCGTGCAGCATGTCCGGGTTGGTCAGCACCACGTTGGCGCGCTGGCGGATGGCTTTGCGCGCGTCCTGCGGCGTGTCGCCGTCGTAGGTGAAGGCGCGCAGGTCCGAACCCATGCCGTCCACGGCGGCCTGAAACTCGTGAAGCTGGTCCTCGGCCAGGGCCTTGGTGGGGAACAGGTACATGGCGCGGGCGCCCGCGTCGCCGAGCAGGAGATTCAGAACCGGCAGGTTGTAGCACAGCGTCTTACCGCTGGCGGTGGGCGTCACGATGGCCACATTCCTGCCGGCCTGGATCGCGTCGAAGGCCTCGGCCTGGTGCGAATAGAGCCGCGCGATGCCGCGCCTTTCCAAAGCCGAGCGCAGCCGCGGGTCCACCGCCGGAGGAATCGCGGCGAAACTGCCCTCCACCGCGGGCTGGTGATGCACTGCTCGAACCGGCGAGCCGGGATCCCGGTGGGCGGACCGGTAACGCGCCACCACGGCATCCAACGACGGGCTGGGTGGCACAGCCAAATCCAGGGAGAACTGTGGAAATCCTAGGTCCATGCGCGTTTTCGCCTTTTCTTTGCTACCTTACTACGTAGCGGGAGCGCGCGCAATACGGAAATAGGAGTCAGAAGTCGGGAGACAGGAGTCGGAATCGCCCGCACCCGCCCATTCTGTCTTCTGACTTCTGTCTTCCGACTCCCAAATCCCGAAGGGATTTCAAGGGCGCCGCCCTTGCGTCACCGTTCGCGGACGAACTCGTAGCGTTCCAGCGTGGCGGCTATTTGATAGGCCGGCGGCTCTTCGCTCGGGCTGCGCGGAATGCGCTCGGCACGCAGGACCTTGCCTATGCACCGCAGGGTCACGATCTGGGGTCCGTCGTGGGTCAGCGTGATGATGTACTCGATGGGACCTCCCAACTCCGGGCCCCGGCTCGCGATGAACAACACGCCGGACGAACTGATATTCTTCGTCAGTCCGTTGAACGTCACGCGCTCCGCCCCTGAGCGCGTGATGTTGAGGGGGAGTTGCAGCTTAAAGCGCCTGGTCCTTCGCTGTTCCATGAATCGCTTCTAATGCTAATCGCCCTGTGGCGTAAGGTCAATGGGCCAAACGTAAACGCGCCGGGCAAAAGTACTAGAGCGAAAGTTTCAGAGCGTGCGCAAATGGGGGGATGGGGCGAGCGAACCTCGCCCCAAACGAGCTGATACTACTTCGCGTAAAGGACGACCATGAGCAGCGTATACAGGGCCAGCGATTCGATGAACGCCAGGCCGATCAGCATGGCCAACTGGATAGCCTTGGCCGCGCCGGGATTCCGCGCCATGCCTTCCACCGCGCTCGCAACCGCCTTGCCCTGCGCCAAACCGCACAAGCCGGAGGCGAGCGCCATTCCGAAGGCGGCGCTAATGGCCACCCAATGCCCGCCGGCGGCCGGTTGCGCCATGGTTTGCGCGGAGAGCGTGCAACAGGCGATCAGCAGGATCGCCGCAACCAATAAGAACTTCCTCGTCATTCGATACTCCTTGCGATGAATTCGCTCCAGGAGGTGGTTCCCGGACACCGTACAGCCGGGCTCACGCTGAAGAGCGGCATAAAGCCGGAATTAATGCTCGTGCGCCACCGCGCTGCCCACGTACACCATGGCCAGCAGCATGAAGATAAAGGCCTGGATGCAACCCACGAAGACGTGGAGTCCCATGAAAATCACAGGTCCCGGGAACTTGGTCAAGCCGAGGAACACGAGGGTCACTTGCTCGCCGGCGAAAATGTTGGCGTAGAGACGGACGGTAAGAGAAAGGACCCGCGCCAAGTGACTGATGATCTCGATCGGGAACATGAGCGGGGCCAGCCACCACATAGGCCCCGCGAAGTGGCCCAGGTACTTGATCCCGTTCGCCCGAATCCCCATCAAGTGGTAGTAGAAGAAGGTCGCCAGAGCGCAGCCGCAGGTGACCGAAACGTTCATGGTCGGAGACGAGAAGGCCGGAATCAGACCGATCAGGTTGGAAGTAAGAATAAACAAGAAAATCGTGCCGAAAAACGACAGGTACCGCCCGGCCGCGTGCCCGATCTGGTCTTCCGCCTGGCCGTGCACGAATTCGTAAACCAGCTCGAAGGTCTGCTGGAACTTCCCGGGACGATCCGCCGAGAGCCGCGTCCGGAGAATCGCGAAAACCACGATCAGGAGGATGGCCACCAGGATCTGCATGACCATGAAATCCGCCCAGGGACGCGCTTGCGCGGGAATGCGCACGAGTCCCAACAGGGAGTTTCCGAGTCCGGCCAAACGATCGTTAAAAAGCCGCGTGACCCAAAGTTCACTTTCTTGCATGAACGATCTCGAATACGACTTCGATAAAGACGGCCGCCGTGAAGACGAAAATGCCCGCCAGCGCCGCCGGGATGCTGATGGGAGTAAGCCTCAATATAACATAGGCGCACCCGGCGAGCAGGAGATAGCGCAGGGCCAGGAGCGGGCCGCGGCGGCGGGGGCGCTCTCCCCCGAGGCGGTCCACAAGCCTCTTGAGCAGGATGAAATTCAGGCCCGAGATCAGCGACCCGAGCAGAAACCCGGCGGCCCGTTTCCAGTCCCAGAAGGCGAATGCCGCAACCGTCCCGAACGCCGCAATGGCCGCCATCGCGCGCACGATGCGGCGGGCCGCGCGCTCGTAGGTCAACTCGTCAGGCGCCATCGTCGCTCGAATCCCGCATCGCTCGCCGCACCAGCTCGGCGAGTCCGGCCACGGTCCCGAGAATCAACAGGGCAATCCGAATCCACTGCGTGCCGAAGCGCTCGTCGAGCCAGTATCCGAGGCCATACCCGGTGAAAGTGGAAACGGGCAACAGCAACGCGAGCGAGGTGTACTCGGCGTAGCGGGCCGCGGCCGTCTTGTTGGGAAGCGCCACAAAGACTATTCTAGCCGCGCGCGGACCGGTTCGGGCGCCCGCTCCGCGCCCGTGATCCGTCCGTAGGGCTCTTGTGACGCGGAGACGCGGAGACAGTCAGGGAGGTTTATGGAACTCCGCGCACTCCGCTCGCTCCGCGCACATCCCGAGGCGGAAAAGTCCGCTCGCGCCGGCATCGAACTGCTTTCACCTCGCGGGTGGAGCGCGGAGAGAGTGGAGGTCTTGGAGAAACCGTCTCTCGCCATGTGTGGAACTCCGCGTCTCAGCGTCTCCGCGTCAGTCGTTGCGGCCCTGCCTCACCGCCTCACCGACGGATTATGGCCGCGCAAATCCAACGCGCCGGGCGCTACAATTGGTTTCCGACTCCAACCCTGTGATGCCGCGGCGCTTGGCGCGGAAACTGATGCTTTCGATCACGGTCATCGTGGTCATCGTGGCGGCGGTTTCCGGGCTGGTCAATATCAGAACCGAAGAGGGGCAACTCCTCAACACGATGACCGTGGGCGCCGGCCAGCTCTCGAAGGCGATCACCAGCGCCACCTGGCATGCCATGCTCGACGACCATCGCCAGGCGGCCTACGAAGTGATGCAGACCATCGCCGAGAAGCAGGGCATCGATCGAATCCGCATGCTCAACCGCAAGGGGCAGGTGCGGTTCTCGACCAACCCCGAGGACCGGCAGACCACGCTCGACCAGACCTCGCCGACGTGCGCGATTTGCCACGCGCCGGGATCTCCCCGGGTTAACGCGCCATTGCCCTCGCGCCGCCGGATCTTCAGTGGCGCGGATGGGCGGCGCCGCCTGGAGATGGTCACGCCGATTTACAACGAGAAGTCGTGCAGCGAGGCGGAGTGCCACGCGCACCCGGCGGAGATGAAAGTGCTGGGGGTGCTGGATCTCGCGCTGAAGCTGGATGGCGTGGACCAGGAGGTCGCCGGCATGAGGGCGCGCGTGCTGCTGGTGACGGGGGTCGAGATCGCGCTGATCGGCCTGTTCATCATCTTCTTCACGCGACGCTTCCTGACTCATCCGATGGCCAAGCTGGTGGAGGGCTTCAAGGCGGTGAGCCAGATGGAACTGGACAAGCCGCTCGGCATCGTCGACCGGAGCGAGGAACTGGATGAGCTGGCGCGCTCGTTCAACGTGATGCGCGACCGGTTGCGGGCGGCGCTCGGCGAGATCAACGAGTTCACGCAGAGTCTGGAAGCCAAGGTCGCCGAACGCACCCAACAGCTTCAGGCGGCGCAGAAGAAGCTGCTGCAAAACGACCGTTTGGCATCGCTCGGCCAGCTTTCCGCCAGCGTGGCTCACGAGATCAACAACCCCGTCTCAGGGGTGCTGAACCTTTCCATGCTGATGCAGCGCATGTTGAAAGACGGCGGCATTCCGCCGAACCGGCTGGAGGAGTTCCGCAAGTACCTGGGACAGGTGACCAACGAAACGGCGCGCGTGGGACGCATCGTGAGCGACCTGCTGGCGTTTTCGCGCCGCGGCAAACCGCACCGCGCGCCGGCCGATCTGAACAAGATCGTCAGGATGGCGCTCTCGCTGGTACAGCACAAGATGAAGTTGAGCGACGTGACCGTGGAGGCCAGCCTGGCCGAGGGCCTGCCGCTTACGCCTTGCGACGCTTCCCAAATCCAGCAGGTGGCGCTGAACCTGGCTCTGAACGCGGCCGAGGCGACCCACACGAAGAGCGAGCGGCGCGTGGAAATCTCCACGGCGAAGAGCGATGGCGCGGTTCTGCTGACCGTCTCCGACAACGGCGACGGCATTCCGCCGGAGAACCTGAGCAAAATATTCGATCCGTTCTTTACGACCAAGCTGGAAGGCAAGGGCGTGGGCCTCGGGCTGGCGGTGACCTACGGGATCGTCCAGGCCCACGGCGGCGAAATCGAAGTCAAGAGCGCCGTGGGCGAAGGGACGACGTTCACGGTCTCGCTGCCGCTCGAGCAGCCCGGCCGGGCGGACGAGGCTCCGCTCCTGGGATTGGCCCGCGATGGATGAAGCGGCTCTGCGCGGGCTTCATGGGGGCGGCGGCGGTACGGGCCGATCCCGGCGCTCGAAACGCCGGTCCGGCGCTGTCCGGCTTTGGGAGTGAGTTGGGGGAGTGAGGGAATGAAGACCCACTGGCAAATCCTGGTGGTGGACGACGAAGAAGTGATGTGCGAATCGCTGGCGGCATGGCTGCGCGAGGACGGATACCCGGTGGATACCGCCGCCTCCGGACGCGAAGCCGTGGAGAAGGCGCGCCTGCGCGACTACGCCATCTGCTTCGTGGACTTGAAGATGCCCGGCGGCATGGACGGCATCGAGACCATGATGCAGATCCGCCGCGAGCGCCCCGACGCGTCCATCATCATCATCACGGCCTACGCCACCGTCGACACCGCCATTGCGGCCATGAAGGAGGGCGCGCAGGAGTACATCGTCAAGCCCTGCAATCCGGAGGAAATCTCGCTGCTGGTGAGCCGCATCGTCAAGGTCAAGAACCTCCAGCGCGAGAACGCCATCCTGCGCAAGAAGCTGACGCGCCAGTACTCGGCGCACGACGTTATCAGCAAGAACCCCCGCATGCGCCGGATTCTGGAACTGGCGGCCGACGTGGGCGGCCTGCGGAGCACGGTGCTGATTCAGGGCGAGAGCGGCACGGGTAAAGAGCTGGTGGCGCGGGCCATTCACCACGCCGGGGACCGCGCGCAGAAGCCCTTCGTGGCGGTCTCCTGCGCGGCGCTGACGGAGACGCTGCTGGAAATCGAGCTGTTCGGCCGCGAGAAAGGCTCGTCCACCGGCGCCGCGGAATGGAAGCGCGGCAAGTTCGAGCACGCGGACGGCGGCACGATCTTCCTGGACGAGATCGGCGACATTCCGCCCAAACTGCAAATGGAATTGCTGCGCGTACTCCAGGAACGCTGCTTTTATCGCGTGGGTGGGTCGGAGGAAGTGCGCGTGGACGTGCGGGTGATCGCGGCTACGCACGTCGACTTGCGGCAGGCGGTGGCGGAGGGAAAGTTCCGCGACGACCTCTTCTACCGGCTGAACGTGATTGAGATCCGCGTTCCGGCGCTGCGCGAGCGGCGCGAGGACATTCCGTTGCTGGCGCGCCATTTCACGGAACGCCTGTCGCGCGAATTGGGCAAGGACGCCGGCGAGATCTCCGACGGCGCGCTTCGGGTTCTGATGGATCACAATTGGCCGGGCAACATACGGGAATTGGAGAACGCCGTGGAGCGCGCCCTGGTGACCTGCCGCGGCCAGGCTCTGACAGAGGAGGATTTCGCCTTCCTGGCGCAGAACGGAACGGTGGGCAAAGCCTGGGCGATCCCCGCCGGCATGACGCTTCAGGAGATGGAGAAGCGTTTGATCGTCGCCACGATCCAGCGGACGGGCGGGAACATCAAGGAGTCCGCTGCGATTCTGGGGATCGACCGGTCGACTTTGTACGAGAAGATCAAGAGGTACGAGATCCCGCGGTGAACGGGCCCGCTTTCCAGCGGGTCCAGCCGGCCGGAAGGCCGGCTTGCGGGCAGGATTGCCCGCCCCACGATCCATGCAGAACGTCGATTTTGCGAAAACTAAGTGGCATTGCGCTAAAGCGTGCGCCACAACGCCCTCCTGGCACATTCCTCCGCCCCCTTCGCGCGCGAACTCCGGGACGATCACCCGCCCGAGCGCCCAACCGAACCTTGTTCAGACGGTTTTCTCGGCGCCTCTGCGTCCCGGCGGTGAATACGTTCTTGAACTTCGCGCCTCCGCGTCCCCGCGTCAAATCGTCTCCCCCGCGCCGTGTAAGAATGTCCTTTAAGGAAAACATGAGCCTCAACTCGTATCTCCTGCGAAGCACCGTGGTCGCGGCGCTGGGCGGCCTGCTCTTCGGATTCGATACCGCCGTGATTTCCGGCGCCACCCACGCGCTCACGAGTGTCTACTCGCTCTCGCCCACTTCCCTGGGCGTGACCGTGTCCGCCGCGCTCGTGGGTACCATCCTGGGCGCCATGTTCGCGGGCATTCCGGGCGACCGTCTGGGCCGCCGCGATAGCCTGCGCATCATGGCCGTGCTGTACATGGCGTCCGCGCTGGGGTGCGCGTTCGCCTGGGGCTGGTCCTCGCTGGTGTTCTTCCGGTTCATCGGCGGGCTCGGCATCGGAGGCTCCTCCGTCCTCGGTCCCATGTACATCGCCGAGGTGTCTCCGGCCAAGTGGCGCGGGCGGCTGGTGGGTTTCTTTCAATTCAATATCGTCTCGGGCATTCTGCTCGCGTACCTCTCGAATTACCTCCTGGGCCTGCAAGGGCTGGGGGGCGCGGAATGGCGCTGGAAGCTGGGCATTTCGGCGCTTCCGGCGCTTTTGTTCTTCGTGATGCTGTTCGGCATCCCCCGCAGCCCGCGTTGGCTGGTACGGATGAACCGCGTGCCCGAGGCGCGCAAAGTGCTCGAGTCCATCGGCGCCGAAAACGTGGAAGCCGAGCTCCAGGACATTGTCGCTTCCATCGACGCGGCCCACGGCCACGGGCGCGAGTCGCTATTCTCCTGGAAATACCGCATGCCCATTTTCCTGGCCGTTTCCATCGGCATGTTCAACCAGTTCGCGGGCATCAATGCGATCCTGTATTACCTGAACGACATCTTCGCCAAGGCCGGTTTCAGCAAGGTCTCCGGGGACCTGCAGGCGGTCGCCATCGGCGCTACCAACCTCTTGTTCACCATTTTGGCCATGTCGGTGATCGATAAGTTCGGCCGCAAAACGTTGTTACTCATCGGTGCGGTAGGCACGGCCGTGTGTCAGGCCGGAGTCGCCTATACCTTTTTCAGCGGACGCCACCAGGACGTCCTCGTCTGGCTGCTGATCGGGTTCATCGCGTTCTTCGCCTTTTCGCAGGGCGCCGTGATTTGGGTTTACCTGGCCGAAGTGTTCCCCAACCGCGTCCGCGCCAGCGGCCAAAGCCTCGGCAGCCTGACCCACTGGCTGATGAACGCGCTGATTTCGGGCGTCTTCCCCGTCCTGGCCGCGCGTTCCGGCGGCGCCCCCTTTGTGTTTTTCTCCGCCATGATGGTCCTACAATTCTTCGTGGTCTTGCTCTGGTACCCCGAGACGAAAGGCGTCTCGCTGGAGGCCATGCAGAAGAAGCTGGGAATTGCGTGATCTACGCTTTACGCGGTGGCAAGTCCGGGTCGAACGCGCTCAGGGCGTCTTCGATAGCGGTCTCTTCCGCGGCAGCCTTGGAGGTCAGCCCTTTGAAGTAAGCGGCCGTCTGACGCTCCAAAGTGGCCCGGTTGTCCAGTTTGCGGGCCATTTCCACTGCCTTGTCCACTGCCTCTCCCACGCTTTCGGCCCTGCCCGCCTTTACCATACGCGTCTTCCATTTTAGCGGCTGAAAGCCGCCCGAAGTGGGTGGCGCGTTGGTGGAGCGAGCCTCCGGCTTGCCATGCCGCCATTCCTGGCGGCATCCGCTCAACGGCTGGTCGATGCCCGCAAGAAAGCGGGCATGGCAGGCCGGAGGCCCACTCCACGGTCCTCTCGGCGCCTCTGCGCCTCGGCGGTGACTTCTTGATTCCCTCAGCGTCTCCGCGCCAAAACGCGGTCCCAGACCTTTACGGCGCCCGTACCCCAGCCACGCTCCCATGCCCCTCGCTCGATATAAATGCGCGGAGTTGCACGTAAGGCCGGTGCGGGTTGTTCTGGCTATTGGCGGAGCGGATCCAGCTCTCGCCATACCACCGGTCGAATGGCGGATATTCGGCGCGGGCGAATTCCGTTTCCAACTGCTCGAGCGATGTCCGCGCCTCGCCGACAAGCTGCCACATTCGCGCGGCGTCCGGCGCGCGCAACGCTTCCTCGAGCTTCAGCGCCGCCTGCGTCTGCCGCTGCGCCACGTGCAGGCCGAGCGCCACGTCCACCGAGAAAAACCGCTGTTGCGAGAGCGACATCCCGGTCTCCCCTTTGGCCTCGGCCGCCAGCGCGTCGTCCAACCGCTTGATTCGCGACTGTAGCCCGGAAAGCGTATCGGGGCTGAACGGCGGATACGTTTCTCCCGCCACCTTGCGATAGAGGCTGCCGATCAATTGCTGAATCGCATCCTCGGCGTTCCAGAGTTTGTCGGGCGTGTCGAGTATTTCGAAGTACTTGGCATACGCGGTTTCGGCCGCCTGGAACGTGTCTTCCCCGCCGCCCGACCCGCCGAAATACTCGCGCGTCCACCATGAAAGGTAGCGTTCGGCCGGGTTCGGCGCAGCATAGATCTTCGGGGCGTCCCAGGTGATGTCCGTGAGCATGCGCGCGCTCATGACGTAGTCGCGCACCTCGGACATGTTGACTAACATGTACTCGGTCGCTCCCGCCTTCACGATCTTGTCGAACTGCTCGCCGACCGTCGATGGCGCCACCGTGTGAGTCAACTGCTTACTAAGATTTCCGCCCAGGTAAGCCAGGTGGTAATAGACGCCGTGCTTCCACTTACCCAGCGACGCCGGCAGGCCGCGCATATGGCCGTCGTTATCATCCGGCCATACGATGATCACATCGTCGGGTAAGTCGAACGCCGCGGGATTGCGCTGGTACTCGGGCAGCATTTCCGAGTACATGGTGAAGTGGAAGATCGGAGTCTTGTCTTTGGAGAGCGCCTCCCGAACCATCTTGACTTGCTCGTCGATCACCTCGCGGAAAGTCGCCGCCCGCCGATCGTCCGTGGTTCCGGGGGGGAATGTGAAGGGGCGGTCCGAGGTCCCGCGCATGCCTACCGGCCAGATCACGTCCAGATCCTTGTTTTCCGTCAGACCTCCGCGCCAGAACGCGATCATGCCTTCGCGGTTGGTGAACCAGTTCCATTCCGGCCGCACGCCGCGCTCGGCGGCCAGGTTGTACGTGGTCAGGCCGAATGGGTTGGAAACCAGAATGTCGTAGTGGTGCGACGTGTAATAGAGTCCCCAGTCGCTAGCCAGCTTCTGGACCTCGTAGCGCCGGTGCACGCGGGTGTAGGGCGCCACCATGTTCATACGCAGGCGCAGGGCGGTCTCAAAGAACCGCTTGTACCAGTCGAGCGGGACGTCGCCGGTCTGCAAGGGATACCCGTTGGCGTCGAAGGGCCGCGGCAGAAGGTCCTCGTCATCGTGGAAGAAGCCTCGATACCGGAAGGCCGGCGGGTCCTGCGCGAAGCTCGTGCGCTTCAACACCAGCGGGTCGCGATGCACGGGCCTGTAGCCGGTCCAGATGTAGAGCGGATCGATGCCCAGCCGCTCCGACAAGGCGTAGGCGGCGAACGCGGTCCCGCGTGGATTCGAGCCCACCAGCCACACGTCGCGGCCGGCGGTCGCGATGCGGTAGCTCTCCCACTGCCCTTGCATGGCGCGGGCATCGATAGCGGCGGGCAGATCTCCATGGCCGAGCGTCACCAGCCGAATGTTCACTCGATCGGCGGCCGGCGTCTTCACCAGCGCGGGCCGGTAGCCGCTGATCTTCTCGATGTCGCCGGCCAGAAACTCCGCGGCTTGGCGTACCGCCGCGTTCTCGTCGCCGCCAACGACGATTTGGCTCGTGGCGCCTGTCCCCGCGAGCGTCACGTCACCCGTGGCCGCCGGTCCGGTCTGTACCCACGACCCGCGCAGGGCGGTCGTCCAGGGAGCCGTCTGAGCACCCGCCCGGCTGGGGGTCAGCCCGCATAATCCCAGCAGAAGAACGGCGGCGGCAGGAAATCGGCATTCAGTCATTCGGATCCTCCAAAAGACTCTCGGCCCCATTTTAGTTTAAGCCTCGAACGAATACTGCCTGTTGAGGCCCTGGCGCCCGGCCCCGCGGGCGGCTATGCTGGTTCTTGCCAAAGTGGATCAGGACAAGCTCGGCCGGCAGGGCAACCCCAATCCGGCACGAGAACGATCAGGACGTCTGGGTGAAGAAGCTCCAGGACGGCGGCGTGGCCGTTCTCCTGTTGAACCGCGGCGCCGCCGGGCAGACCATCACGGTTAACTGGCCCGAACTGGAACTCCCAGCCGACAGCGCCGTGAGCGCCCGCGATTTATGGCAGCACAGGGACCTGGGAAAGCTTACCGGCAAGTTTTCAGCCCCGATACCTTCGCACGGGTCGGTGATGCTCACGTTGAGGCCTTAGCGCGCGGCTCCGAACAGAGCCGCGACCGTCAGGGAGCGGTTGGCATTTACGAACAAGAGTACTTAGTCCCATGAGAATCTCACGAATTGCACTTCCCTTGCTCGCGCTCGCGCCTTTTGTGGCCGCAGCGCCTCAAGCGGCGCAGCCGTTTCAAGATCCGAAACTCCCTCTCGAACAGAGAGTGGAGAACCTGGTATCGCTGCTGACCCTGGACGAGAAGATCGCCCTTCTGGGGCAGGTTCAGCCGGCCATCCCGCGGCTGGGAATCAAGGCATTCACCAACTTTACCGAGGGACTGCATGGACTGGGCTGGGTCCGCGGAGGAGCCGTCACGGCCACCATGTTCCCGCAATCCTCAGGCCTGGGAGAAACCTGGGACACCGAACTCCTCCGCCAAGCCGGCGCCGTAGAAGGGTATGAAGCCCGCGTCTATTTCAAGAAGTACGATGGCGCCCGCGTCGGCCTCGCCATCCGGGCCCCCAACGTGGACCTTGCCAGGGATTCGCGCTGGGGCCGCAGCGAAGAGTCGTACGGAGAGGACCCCTACCACGTCGGGAAGATGTCCGCCGGCTACATCAAGGGGCTTCAGGGCGACGACCCGAAGTACCTGCTCTCGGCCGCGACCATGAAGCACTTCCTGGCCAACAGCAACGAGGATGGGCGGACGAGCTCCTCGTCCGACTTCGATGAGAGGAACCTGCGCGAGTATTACATAGTTCCCTTCCAAATGGGCATCCTGGAGGCCAACGCCCAGTCCTTCATGGCGTCCTACAACGCCGTCAACAAGATTCCCGATACGGTGTCCCCGTTCATCCGCGACATCGTGGCGAAGGAATGGAAGTTCGACGGGATGGTGTGCACGGACGCCGGCTCTCTTCCGAATCTGACCCGCCAATTCCACTACTATCCGGATGCTACCGCCGCGGTAGCCGGCAGCGTCAAGGCGGGCATCACCGTGTTTCTCGATCAATACGCCGCGCCGTTGAAAGACGCGCTGGATAAGAAACTGGTGACGGAAGCCGACATCGAGCGCAACATCAAAGGCAACCTGCGGATGCGCATGCGGCTGGGCGAATTCGACCCTCCCGAGATGGTTCCCTACAGCAAGATCTCCGGGACCGAGGAGCCGTGGTTCAGCGAGAAGAACAAGGCGCTGGCCAGAAAGGTCACCCAGGAATCCGTCGTCCTGCTCAAGAACAGCGACAACCTCTTGCCCCTGGACAAGACCAAGCTGCGCTCCATTGCCGTGATCGGACCCTATGGCGACAACGTTCTGCTGGACTGGTACGCCGGGATTCCTCCCTATACCGTGACCCCGCTCGAAGGCATCCGCAACAAGGTGGGGCCGAACGTCCGCGTGCGATATATGCCGGACAATAGCAACAACAGCGGCGCGGCCAATCTGGCCGCCGAGTCCGACGTCGCCATCGTATTCGTGGGCAATCATCCCACATGCAACGGGCCGTTCGGCCGGTGCGCGCTGCCCAACGAAGGCAAGGAAGCCATAGACCGAAAGGCGATTGACCTCGATCAGGCGCAGCTCAGCCTGGTCCAGCGCGTGAAGGCGGCGAATCCGAAAACCGTCGTGGTTCTGATCTCGAGCTTCCCGTACGCCATCGGCTGGGTCCAGGACAATGTTCCCGCGATTCTTCACATGGCGCACTCCAGCCAGGAGGAGGGCAACGCTATCGCCGACGTTCTGTTTGGGGACTACAATCCGGCGGGCCGCCTCTCCACGACCTGGCTCAAGTCGTTGAACGATTTACCCCCCATGATGGACTACGACATTCGCAAAGGCCGCACTTACATGTACTTCAAGGGAGAGCCGCTGTACCCGTTCGGATTCGGCCTGAGCTACACCACGTTCGAGTACTCCAACCTGCGCACCTCGGCCGACGCCGTAAACGCCGCGGGCCAGATCACCGTCAGCGTGGATATCAAGAACACGGGGACGCGCGCCGGCGACGAAGTGGTGCAAATGTACGTCAAGCACGTCGATTCCGCGGTGGAGAGGCCCATCAAGGAATTGCGCGGCTTCGAGCGCATCACGCTCCGGCCCAACGAGACGCGGACCGTCCAGTTGCCTCTGAAGGCCAGCGAACTGACCTACTGGGACGCCGCCAAACAGGCTTATGTGGTCGAACCCGGCAAGCTCGGCATCATGCTGGGAGGATCTTCCGCCGACGCGCGGGTTGAAAGGACCGTGACGGTGACGCCGTGAGAGTGCGACCGGAAGGAACCAGTCTCGGCCATTGCACGTCGCCGTTTAGTTGGGGGCCTTGACAAGCAGGACTTGCCCCGCTGAGCCGATGTATCTCCCGTCCTCATCATAGAAGACCGCATAACCCTCAGTCCGACGCGCCGCTATGTTGGCCGGTAGGGACCAACAAGACCGCACATGCGCGGACACTCCCGGATCGTTTCGGGGGCGCTCCTTACCGAAGCCGAGTCCGAGCGTGTCGTTTGGCTGTGGTTTCTCGGGAAAGAACTTCCAAACCTGTGGCACGGTGATCCATTGAAGCCGTCCGTTAAGGAGAACGGTCGGCAATTCGGGTGGCGCGGCACCCAGCACATCTTCGATCCGCTGGGCTGGCACAGTTAGGGTCTGTTGATTAGAGAGTTTCTCGAAGGTGACAAGCTCGGACGCGACCTCTTTCACCCTGAAGGAATCGTACTGGCAGGTTGGCACCAGTGGCAGGATCCTTACCATCTTGTAGCCCTGGGCATAGGCTCGCAGTTGAGCGAGCCGATCTCCTGGTCCGAACAGTTCTTCACCATCCCCGCGAATGAGGGCCAGGACGTGATTGCCAAGCGCCCGCCGGACCTTTTCCCGCAACTCGGTCGCATTGGTGAATGCGTCGTACTTGACGTTCGCGGAGCGGAGCAGTTGCTCGGCATCCCGTTCGCGGGACACGACGGTCTTGGCAAAAACCAACACCGGCCTGCCGTGGTCCCGCGCCGTGTCGTACTCGTCCTTCACTGGCTTCGTCAGGAACTGGCCAACGATAAGCACGAAAAGATCACTGCTCTTGACGCCGTCGATATAGAAATCGAGTAGCGGTTTCGTAGACGCTGGTTCAACCTCGACGGCCCATGGCGTTGTGATCGGCGCGTAGTGCTCAACCGCGGACCGCGCAGCCTCTCGCTCCGCGAGCAGATCCTCGATAGACCGATTCATGATCGAGGAGATGAAAACCCGGTACGGTTCCATATTCGCCTTTCGGTGGCCCTGGAGACAACCATCCCTCTCATCTGTCTCCACCTGGAGGTTCGTTAGGTCGCTTTCTCCAGTTTTCCGTCCACGACCTCATAGAAGTCGGGGTTCCGCTCGGCAATAATGTCCAGTAATTCCCGGAGCACTTCCTCAAACGAAACCGGCGTATTGGGATCTCCGACCCGATACGCCTCGTACCATGGCGCCGCTGGGTTCGCTTCCACAAGCACGACGTAGAGCCGCTCATACTGCTCCGGCCGCCCGGCCGGATCGTCGCGGCCGGTGAACATCCTCAACCGAGTGTGAGTGTTCGCGAAGGTCGACTTGCGTTTAGCGGTCTGATCCTCGGCGGCATGCCGGTCCAGGAAAACGAACCCGGCCAAAACCGCGTAGGGGAAACGGCGATGGAGCGTCGTCGATTCAAAGAGCATGTCGCCCCGGCGATTGGTCAGGTTTTTCTGATAATTTCCCGTCTTCTGATCCGCGAAGTTGATCGTCTTTACGGAAACCGAGAATAGTAAACCGGACTCTTCCGTGGACCACGTGACATCGACGTTCTTGGCGCCCAGACCGCCAGACATGCGCCGTTCCGATCCCCTCTTTTGCAACGTCTTGCCGCCGCCCTCTGCTGAAAGCATCACCGCTGCCGGAACCGTCTCCTTTAGATTGCGGTTGCGTAAAGCCTGGGCAAAGGCAGCGGCCACAACCTCGGACATGCTTTCGGAATAGCCCTTCTTCGCGGACTGTTTCGCGTCGTCGCCGGGCTTTGGAGGCAGGGATCTAATATTACTACGTTAAGTATTGACATCACCTTTTGACTCTGCTACGCTCGGGCATGACCGAGAACCAGATCGCCA
>CAIRXZ010000345.1 GCA_903882645.1 uncultured Acidobacteriia bacterium
ATGGAAGGGCCATCGCTCAACGGATAAAAGGTACGCCGGGGATAACAGGCTGATCGGAGTCAAGAGTTCACATCGACGCTCCGGTTTGGCACCTCGATGTCGGCTCATCGCATCCTGGGGGTGTAGAAGCTCCCAAGGGTTAGGCTGTTCGCCTATTAAAGCGGTACGTGAGCTGGGTTCAGAACGTCGCGAGACAGTTCGGTCCCTATCTGTGGTGGGCGGAGGAGATTTGAGGGGGCCTGCCCTTAGTACGAGAGGACCGGGGTGGACGAACCTCTTGTGATCCAGTTGTTCCGCCAGGAGCACCGCTGGGTAGCGAAGTTCGGTCAGGGTAAACGCTGAATGCATATAAGCGTGAAACCTTCCCCAAGATGAGATCTCCCAAGCGCAAGCTAAGAAGGGCACTGGAAGACTACCAGTTTGATAGGACGGATGTGTAAGCGCAGCAATGCGTTGAGCTTACCGTTACTAATTGCCCGTTCGGCTTGACCATAAAATTTACTGCGCACGCACGTGGCGCTGCGAGTTTCGCGTTTTTCCGTGTTTGGAAACCGAGCTGTCAGCCATCAGCTTTCAGCCATCAGCTTCAAGACGCCGGCCTTCGGCCGGCGCGACGGAGCCGAGGCTGATGGTTTGGGCGCTGAGATCTCGGTCAAGCCCGTCAATATTCAGTCAAAGAGCCAAGCCGGCTCTTTGTCACCCAGTTTCTGGGTGGCCATAGCGAGAGGGACCCACCCGTTCCCATCCCGAACACGGCAGTTAAGCCTCTCAGCCCCGATGGTACTGCGCGCGCAAGTGTGTGGGAGAGTAGGAAGCCGCCCGGATTAATAACATCGCCCCCCGGAAATCCGGGGGGTTTTTGTTTGTTGGGGGTCGTCTTTGACGCGCGGGGAGCGGCAGCATCGGGCCGGGCTGACGCCCGGCTGATGACGCCGGAAGGCGTCATCGCGGGCCAAAAGGCCCGACCCCACGCAGGTGTTAGAACTCGACCTTTGGCGGCGCCTGGTCTGGGCCGACGCGGCCGGCGGCGATGTCCGCCTGGAAGTAGTTCTCGCCGCGCATCGGCGATCCCGCCAGCCTCCTCAGCATCGCGATCTGGCCAACGTGCGTCAGGGCATCGGCGATCGGGCCTTGGAACAGCTTTTCGGCCGGGGCCTTCAGCGGGCCGCCGGATGCCAACCGCTTGTCCAGAGCTTCCAGGGCCGTGAAAAACCGAGCGGTTCCCTCGTCCCATGCGAGCGGCGGCGAGTCGTACCATGCGCACCTGCCGTCCGCGAGCGCGAGCGTCCAATCGAGCAGATCGCCGATGTGCGCGAGGATCTGGGCGGGGGTGCGGACGGCGGCTCCGAAGGCGGCGAATTCCGGAGGCGCGCCGCGCAGAGCCTTGCCGCCGCGGTAAGCCAGCGTGGCCACGGCGTGCCGCAGCATGGCGGTCTTGTCTTCGATCGTAATCGGCATTCGCTCTCCTATTTCCTTACCAGCGTCCACGCCAGCAACAGCCAGGCGGCGATGAACGAAAGGCCGCCGATCGGCGTGATGGCGCCCAGCCCGCGGTAGCCGGTAAGCGCCAGCGCGTACAAGCTGCCGGAGAAGATCGCAATTCCCAGGAGCAGCAAACCGCAGACCCAACCCGCCGCCGATTCGCCGATGGCGCCGGTCCTGGGCATTACGGAGACGATCAGCGCGCCCAGCGCGTGGATGAAATGATAAAACACCGCCTTTTCGTAGACGCCCATCAGGTAGGCGTCCAGCCGGCTTCTCAGCCCGTGGGCGCCGAATGCGCCCAGGATCACCGCCAATGCCAGCGCGACCGCGCCGGCTGCGCTCCAGTTCATGTGCCTGGCCTCAGTGCGTAAACGCATAGATCAAATAGTCTACGCCAATGCGGATTCCGAGCGCCGAAAACCTTTGAGGATACCGCGGATTGTCGGCGTGCTCCCAGGAATCGCCCAGGTCCATATTGAAGCACATGGCCACCATGATGCGGCCCCGGTCGTCGTAGATGGCGCGCCAGTGCGGCACGCGGCCGTCCTTTTCGTAGGTCTTGCCGGACTCCATGTATTGCGCGCCGGGCACCTGGTAGCGGTCGTCCAGGTCGTAGACGGTGTGGAAGATGGGATCGGCGTTGGGGATCTCGACGATGGGCCGGTCGGGAAAGACCCTTTCCATGCCGGCGACGAACACGTCCCACTCGTCCGTGCCGTGGAAATCGTCGCACATGAAGAACCCGCCGCGCAGCAGGAACTCCCGCATGGTCCGCGCCTGGGCGTCCGTCAGGTTCCAGTGGCCGACCTCCACGCCATAAAGCCAGGGCCAATCGCAGACGTCGCCGTCGTCGAGGTTCAGGGGCTGTTCCACGGAGCGGGCGTGGATGCGGGTGAGCCGGCGCAAGGCCGCCGAGAGATGGCGGTCGGAGCGGGGATAATCCATGGTCCAGTTCACGCCGCCCTCGCGCCAGTCGCCGGCGAAGTTGAAACCGCCGCGCCATGGGCTGACGGGCGGGTACATCAGCCGGGCGAAAGCCCACTCGGTTTTTTCCTGGTAATCCGGTGGGATGGGATAGTGCGAGTATTCGAGGCCCGGGTACTCCCGCCAAGGCTTCTGTGTTGCGTAGAGCGCGCTCAGCAGCAAGAGGCAGCCCAGACAGACGACCCCGGCCCGGCGGAGCTGAAATGGCCGAAACACAGCGGTTCAGAACCAGAATACCATCGGCGCCAATTTGGTACGCCGGGAAGGCAGGCCGGGAGGCCCGACCCAGCAAGAGGCAGACCACGCAAAACGATGGTTCGCCCCACTGAACGTGTGCTATGGTTTGTCCCATGAGACCTAACTTTTCTCGCCGGTCGTTCCTTGCGCTGACGGCAGCGGCGGCAGGCGCATGTTCGCATCGAAGCCCGGTAGCCCGCACCGCGCCGCCGCCCAAGCGCCTCCCGATCGGCCTGGAGCTGTACTCGGTCCGCACGGAGCTGGCGAAGGATCTCACGGGCACGGTGACCGCGGTGGCCAAGATGGGTTATGAAGTTGTCGAATTCTTCAGCCCGTATTATCAGTGGACGACGGATTACGCGAAGGATGTCCGCAAGCTGATGGACGGCCTCGGCATCCGCTGCAACTCGACGCACAACGATTACGGGAACCTGGGCGCCGGATTGGCCAAGGCGATCGAACTGAACCAGATCATTGGCTCGAAGTATATCGTGATGGCCAGTTCCCCCAGAGTCACCGGCGTGGACGGGTGGAAAACCATCGCGGCGACTCTGACGGCGGCCTCGGAGAAGACCAAACCGGCGGGGCTGAAGGTGGGCTACCACAATCACCAGACGGAGTTCCAGGCGATGGGGGACACGTTCCCAATGGCGGTGCTGGCGGCCAACACGCCCAAGGAAGTGATGTTGCAGTTCGATGTCGGCACCTGCGTGGAAGTCGGCCACGACCCGGTGGCGTGGATCGAATCCAACCCCGGCCGCATCAATTCCATGCACGTCAAGGAATGGGGCGCCGGAACCGGGCCGGACCGGGGCTATCGGACTCTAACCGGAGAAGGCGACGTGCCCTGGCTCAAGATCTTCGATGCGGCCGAGAGAGTCGGAGGCATCGAGTACTACCTGATCGAGCAGGAAGGCAGCCGGTTCCCTCAGTTGGAAACCGCCCAGCGCTGCATGGAGAACTACAAGAAACTGCGCGGATACGCGTGAAGACCGCTCCCTAACCCGGCGCAGCCAGAACCAAACAGGACTCGTCTTTGACGCGGAGACGCGAAGACGCGGAGAGAGCGAAGGATTCACCGCAGAGGCGCGGAGACGCCGAGAAGAAGGGTCGATTCGGTTCAGTTTGTTATCCACACATGTACTCTTCCCGGGGTTCGGGCAGCAGAGGGGGCAGAGGAATGTGCCAAGCCCGAGCTGCTGGCGCGGGTCGGAAGTTGGAGTTAATTTCGGAGTGCAGCCGGGTGCCCATGAACATGGGCCGAAATGCACATGGTCGATAATATTCTCGCCAGAACGACAAGAATTCAACTCCGTAGGTACTGACGGCCGCGGCTCCGACTGAGCCCTGGGCGTCAGCGGGCGATTTCTTCCTGGTAGAAGTTGCGCAAGCGGCTGGCGATCCGGTCGCGGACTGTGCGGAACGCTGTAAGTAGGTCCTCCGGGCTGCCCGTCGCTGCCGCGGGATCCTCGAATCCGATGTGCGCACGGCACCCGACCTGGCCGGTGAATACAGGGCAAGTCTCGTTGGCATGGTCGCAGACCGTGATGACGAAGTCGAAGGGTTCGCCGAGATACCGGTCTACGCTCTTCGGGTAGTTGGCGGCGATATCGATACCAATCTCGCGCATGGCTTCCACGGCCGCCGGATGCACCCGGGCTGCCGGGGTGGTTCCCGCCGAGTAGACCTCGAGAACGGGATCGAAGGACTTCATCAAGCCTTCCGCCATTTGGCTTCGGGCGGAATTTCCCGTGCACAGGATGAGGATTCTTTGGGGACCCACGGTAAGTGTCATGACATCACATCGCTAACGGCCGTTTGTGGCGCACGCTTCAAAGTTCTGTCAGGCTCTCCGCGTGCGACAGGCGTCGACGCTCGCAAACACGCCACCGTACCATTTCCGATTGATCCAAAGTGCGACATTGACCAAGGAAATAAGTACGGGGACTTCGACCAGCGGTCCGATTACGGCGGCGAAAGCGGCGCCATGGTGGATGCCGAACGTGGCGATTGCCACGGCGATGGCGAGTTCGAAATTATTGGACGATGCCGTGAAGGAGAGCGTGGTTGCCTCCGCATAGTTTGCGCCAACCTTTTTGCTCATCCAGAACGACACGAAGAACATCACCACGAAGTAGATGGTGAGCGGGATGGCGACCCGAACCACGTCGAAGGGCAACTGCACAATCGTCTCGCCCTTCAGGGAGAACATTACCACGATGGTGAACAATAAAGCGATCAAGGTGATGGGACTGATCTTCGGGAGGAACGTTTTCTCGTACCACTCGCGGCCCCTGGCTTTCTGCAGCGCGAAACGGGTGAGCATGCCAGCCAGGAATGGGATGCCGAGATAGATGAAGACGCTCTTCGCGATCGCGGCCATGGAAATGTCGACCTCGACTGCCCGAAGGCCCAACCAGCGTGGAACGGTGGCCAGGAAGAAGTACGAGTAGACGGAGAAGAACAGCACCTGGAAGATCGAGTTCAGCGCCACCAGGCCGGCGGCATACTCACGGTCGCCGTGCGCAAGGTCGTTCCAGACAATGACCATGGCGATGCAGCGGGCCAGCCCGATCAGGATAAGGCCGGTCATGTACTCGGGTTTGTCGCGCAGGAAAAGCACCGCGAGCGCGAACATCAGGATCGGTCCGGCCACCCAGTTCTGGACCAGGGAAAGAAGCAGGACGCGGCGGTGCTGGAAGACACGCCCCATCTCCTCGTACTTCACCTTCGCCAACGGCGGATACATCATGAGGATCAGCCCGATCGCGATCGGTATCGAGGTCGTGCCGACGCTAAAGCGGTCGAGGAAGGGCACGACGCCGGGAACAAGGTACCCGAGCCCGACGCCCAACGTCATAGCGGCAAAGATCCACAGCGTGAGGTAACGATCCAGAAACGAAAGCCTGGGACTTGTTGCGTCTTCCATGTCTCTTCAGCCTTTCAAAGCTCCCTCAAATTCGGGTGAACTGCCTGCCAGTTCCCTCAGCCGATCAGGTCCGACCGGATCGCTCCGCCGCTGTCGCGAGGCCAACCCACAGGGTCAGGCGCCGTTCGAAGAATCCGAGGCGCTTCCGGACGGGCGGCTCGGACGAAGCATGACTCATCGAGGCGCCATCAACCGCAGCATGATCGGCCGCGGCCGCCGTGTCCAGCCGGCTTTCTGGCGCGGATGAAGGCGCTCATGAATTTGCCGTCCACCTGCGGGCCGATCGCTTCCGCGTCGATGCCTTGGTCCGTGAGGAACGAGATCGCGTCCTGCGACCCGTAGATCCGGGTAGGTTCGATGTCGACCGCCTCGAAGCCGGCCGCGGAGAGCTTGGCGCGGTACTCGTTCTCGTCGAGAGCGCCGGCGACGCATCCGACCCACAGGAGCATGTTCTTGCGGATCTCCGGGTGGATCTCGCCCCTGGTCACCACGTCCGACACGGCGAAACGCCCGCCCGGTTTGAGGACGCGGAAGGCCTCGCGCAGGACGCTGTCTTTGTCCGCCGAGAGGTTGATGACGCAGTTGGATATGATCACGTCGACGGAATCGTTGGGCAGGGGAATGCTTTCGATTTCGCCTTTCAGAAACTCGACGTTGGAGATTCCGGCCTTCTCCTGGTTGGACCGCGCCAGGGCCAGCATCTCATCGGTCATGTCGAGACCGTAGGCCTTTCCGCGGGGCGAAACGCGGCGGGCCGAAAGCAGGACATCGATGCCGCCTCCGCTGCCCAGGTCCAGGACCACTTCGCCAGGTTTCAACTCCGCCAGGGCCGTCGGATTGCCGCAGCCCAGGGACGCGAGGACCGCCGTTTCCGGCAACTCGGCCTTTTGCAGCGAGTCATAGAGGTCCGACGTGATCGGGTCGGCGCCCGATGCGCAGCTTGAAGGGCTGGAGCCGCAACAGGCGTTGCCCCGCCCAGAGGTCACCCGCAGGGCCGCCTCGCCGTATTTCTCCCGTACTAACTGTTTAACGTTCATGAATGCTCCTCTGCTTGTTGCACGAAGACCGCTCCCTCACGGTCGCGGCTCCGACGTTGTACCAAGACCGCTCCCTCACGGTCGCGGCTCCGACGTTGTACCAAGACCGCTCCCTCACAGTCGCGGCTCCGACTCGGGCAGCACTTCTGCGCCCGGGGCTCATCTGCAAACGCGCACGATGGCTTCCGGCTTGACCGCCTTGTTCCTGGTGCAGCATTCCGCGTACAGAAACGTGAGCAGTTCCTGGAGCGCTTCCGCGTTGGCGCTGTACCTCAGGAACGTACTTTCGCGTTGGACCTTGACGAGATCCTCGTTTTTCAATTTCTCCAAATGATGGGAAAGCGTCGATGGAGGAATCGCGAGTTCGGTCTGGATCTCGCCAACCACCATCCCATCCGGATGCGCGCTCAGCAGCAGCCGGATAATCCGCAGCCGGGGCTCGGTCCCCATGGCGGCCAGCATGTCGGCGAATCGCACGAGCTGTTCGGTTTCGGTTCTCCTCATGAGACTGATTCCATAATTCGATGATAGTCGAATTATCGAATCTGTCAAGGAGAATCTGACGCGGAGACGCGGAGGCGTCGAGAAAACAATTCATTTGGGTTTGGTTCGCCGGCCGGGATTGTAGTCTTCCCGGGGTTCCCGCGCAGAGGGAGCGGAGGAATGTGTCGTGGAGAAGACCGGGGCGGACGTGGAGGGGATGACGGACTGCGGCAGCAGCAGGCCGAAGACGTTGTTCCGGGTCGCGCGGTTCACTTGCGCCAAGGCGTCCCGAATCTTGCCATTCGCTTGACCCGGACCGAGCAGAGGCGTATGATCCCACCATGAGCCTCAAGAATGCGGCGTTGTTCGCGTCGATCGGGATGATTCTGTTAACGGTCCTGCTGGCGGCCGGCTTCATCCGCGACGTCTCGGGTTTTTTGAGCGGCGCCATTGCCGCGCTGGCGTTGTTAAAATCGGGAATTGAACTGCTGGCAAGCCTCAGTGCGGCGGTATTCCTGTACGTGTTTTACAAAACGCAGTCTTGACGGAGACCGACTATGCCTTGCTTCCTCGTGCTCGTCATCTTGTTGTTTCCACGCGTCGCGCTCGCGTTGATGTGGTTCTTCTCGACCTACCTGCAGCGCGCGTTCCACGGCGGTCTGCTGCTGCCGGTACTCGGCTTCATTTTCCTGCCGCTCACCACGATCGTATACGCGTGGGAGATCAACAGCCACATGCCGACGGCGGGAATCAATCTTTTGTGGCTGCTGATGGCGGTGATCGTCGATCTGGGCGGGCTGGGCGGCGGCGCGCGCAGATCGCGGTACTAAGCCGCGGAGCCGCCGACGAAAGAAGGCAGACCAGGAGGTCCGCCCCACTGAAGCGGGGTATACTCTGGTTTCCCATGGCTTGGTTCTTCGCCTTCTTTCTGATATCCGGATTCTGCGGAATCCTCTACGAAGTCGTGTGGCTTCGCCTGGCGATGGCGCAGTTCACGGTCGCCACGGGCTTCGTTTCCATCGTCCTCTCGGTGTTTATGCTGGGGTTGGGCTTCGGGTCCTGGCGGGCGGGGCGGTATGTGGAGAGGCGGGAGACGCGGCCGGGCGTGCGCGGTCTGCGCCTTTATGCGCTGGCGGAGTTGCTCATCGGGGCGTCCGCTCTGCTGGTTCCCCTGGAACTGGCTTGGGGAAGGGCGCTGATGGAGAAGCTCGCGGGAACGCTCCCTCTATCGACCGCCGGCTACTACGCCGCCGCCGGAATCGCGATCACGCTGACGCTCGGCCCCTGGTGCGCCTGTATGGGCGCGACGTTTCCGTTTGCGATGTTCGCCATCAAGGAACGCTTTCCCCGGCAGTCGCCGCGGTCTTTCAGCTACCTGTACCTGGCCAACGTGGCCGGCGCGGTTCTCGGCAGCCTGGTTCCGTTGCTCTTCATCGAGCGGTGGGGATTCCACGGCGCGCTGCGGGTCGGGATGGCCCTCAACGCCTGCCTGGCCGCATGCGCCTTCACGCTTTCCTTTGGCGCCGCACCGAAACCGGGTCAGGCGGCGCAGCCGGCGGCTCCGGTCCTGAAGGAGCGGACCTCCCAGGAGACCGCGTGTCTCTGGCTGCTCTTCGCCACGGGTCTCACGACCATGGGCGTCGAGGTCGCGTGGGTGCGGCTCTTCACCGCTTTTTTGGGAACGGTAGTCTACGCCTTCGCATCCATTCTTGGCACATACCTGGCGGCCACGTATATCGGGTCTAAGATATACCGGAGCGGCGAGTCTCAGGCGCGTTCGTTGAGCGGCGGCGGCCTCGCTCTGCTCGGGCTTTCCGTGCTCCTCGCGCTGGTTGCCTGCGACCCGCGAATCATCCTGGTCCCGCTGGTGAGGGTCATTATCGGGGTTGTGCCCTTCTCAGCTTGCGCTGGATACCTGATGCCGCTGTTGCTGGACCGCATTTCAGGGGGCGACCCGGCGCGGGCCGGGCGCGGGTACGCAATCAATATCGTCGGCTGCGTGGCAGGGCCCCTGATCTCCGGTTTCGTCCTGCTTCCTTTGGTGGGAGAGCGTTTCGCCCTGCTGATTTTCGCGCTCCCCTGGATCGTGGCAGGCCTGGGTTCCTGGTTTTCCGAGGGGCGAAAGGCCGCTCCGGCATGGCAAGTTGGCGCGGCCGCCGCGGCCGTCCTGATTCTCGCCCTGTTCACCCGCGGATACGAAAAGGAGTACTCGCCGAGGAGGGTCCTGCGGGATTACGTCGCCACGGTGGTAGCCGCTGGAACGGGGGATGAGAGGCGCCTGCTGGTCAACGGCGTGGGAATGACCAGTCTGACCCCTATCACCAAGATGATGGCCCATCTGCCGCTGGCGTTTCTGCCGCGCGCTCCCCGGAGCGCCGCCGTGATTTGTTTCGGAATGGGGACGACGCACCGCGCCATGCTCTCGTGGGGGATCCATTCGACGGCTGTGGAATTGGTTCCCAGCGTTCCCCGCGTGTTCTCGTTTTTCCATGACGACGGCGACCGGCTGCTTGCGTCGCCGCTGTCGCGAGTCGTGATCGACGACGGCCGATTCCACCTGGAGCGAACCTCCGAGTTCTACGACGTCATCGCCATCGACCCGCCGCCGCCGGTTGAGGCGGCGGCTTCCAGCCTCCTCTACTCGCGGGAATTCTACGCCGCGGCCAAGCCTCGCCTGCGGCCCGGCGGCATTCTGGCGCAGTGGCTGCCGGACGCGGATTCCGCGGTTCAGGCCTCGGTGGCCAAAGCCTTGAAGGAGTCGTTTCCCTACGTCCGCGTGTTCCAGTCGATTGAGGATTGGGGATGGCACTTTCTGGCCAGCGACTCTCCGCTTCCCCGCAGGACGGCGGCGGACCTGGCGGCCCGGCTGCCGGCGCGCGCCGTGGCCGACCTCCTCGAATGGGGACCGGAAGGAAGCGCCGAAGCGCAGTTCAAGGACGTGCTGGACCGGGAACTCCCGCTGGAGGATCTGATCCGGCAGGACCCGGCCGTTCCCGCCCTTCAGGACGATCGCCCGATCAACGAGTACTACCTGCTGCGCTGCGGGAAAGTGGAATAGGCGGCGCGTTCGTGCGGTCAGGCCTTTTGGCCTGCCGCCGGGCTTTTGCCCGGCGCGGCGACCGATCGGGACGCTCGGGAGACGGCTCCGGCAAAAAATGCAACTCGCAGTGCAACTCGCAGGATCCACGGATGGCGGCTGGGTGTAAACTAAACCAGAGCCGGATATCCCAAAAGGATATTCGTGCGCCTGGTAGATGGGCGAGTAAGTAAGGGCGCAGTTCTTGGGCCAGGGGTGAAGGCCCCCGCGCTCAAGGAGAGACGTGAATCCGTGACGTCGACGGATGAAACGGGAGGCATACAAGCATGGCTCTGAACGCAGAGTCCGTACCGATGCGATGGCCGGCCGGTCCCTTGGACATCGCACGCGGTGAAAAAACGAAGGGTTTCTCGGCGGAGACGGCCGGGGTCCTTCGCAACTGGCAGGATCCGGCGTCACTGGCGGTAGTGCAGGGTACGCCGGTCAATTGCCTTGTGGTCAGTTGGGCCGCGGGTCTGCCGGCGGATGGCGGCCAGCAACAGGCGCTGAGGCCGCTGATCGAAAAGGGCCGGCAAGCCGGACTCGGGTTCGTCGGCCTGATCGAGGGGGAAGCCAACAGGCCAGCCGCCGTGGCGGCCGCGCAATCGGCCGGTCTTTCCGCAGTTGCCATGGAAGGCGACCAGCCCGGCAGCGCCGGACTCCCGGTGATTCCGTGGAATAAGTCCTCTCAGGCGCGCTCGACTGCGAACTCCCCCGTCCTGGGCATTTCCGATGGCATATGGCCCGGGCTCCCGCAGGCGGCGGGTACGGCCGGCGGGCCGACGAATCTGCCCTGGGTCGATTCCAACGGGGCGGTTCTGCTAATCGCCCGGGCGCTCGCGCCCGACAAGACCGTGTGGGCCGGCTTCGATCCGCCGCAGCAGGCGAAACTGGCCGCCGAAGCTTACGTGTTGGCCGTGGCCGATCCCGCAAGCCACGGGGCAAGGTGGGTGATCTCGCTGGACGACCAGTTGCGCGCGGACCTGGCCGCGAAGAAACAGCCGGCCGTGGATACCTGGAAGAGAACCATCGACACGCTGGCCTTCTTCGAGCAGCACAAACAGGCCAGGACCTATCGGCCGGACGGCCTGCTGGCGGTGATGTCGAATTTCGCCGGGCCCGACTGGGATGCCGGCGAGGAGGCGATCAACTTGCTTCCCCGGATCCGTCAGCCGTTCCGCGTGATTGCGCGATCGCGGGCGGCGGGCGCCTCTTTCACGGGTCTGCAGGCGATCCACTACGTCGATCGGGAGCCGCCGGACGCCGCCTTGCGGCAGAAACTGATCGCCTTCGCGAGGGGTGGCGGCATCCTGTTCGTGCCTTCCAATTGGCCGAATCCGGACGGCTCGCCGGCGCCGGCCGAACCGTACCTTCTGTTCAGCATGCGCGCCGTGGGCAAAGGCCGGCTGGCAGTATGTAAGGAAGAGCAGCCGGACCCATACGATACGGTGGCGGACATCCAGAACATCATGAGTCACCGGAACGATCTGCTGCGCCTGTACAACGCCCCGTCCACGAATTTCCTCTACGAAACTTCGGCTCAAGGCGGGCAGGGAGTGATCCACCTGTTGAACTACTCGCGCCGGCCTGGGAGCGACGGACCTCTCTTCTATGTGAAGGAGCCGCATAAATCGGCCCGCCTGGTGAGTCCGGAGATCGCCTCGCCCGCGGAGCTTCAATGGGCTCCCCAGGAAGCCGGTGGGGCGGAGTTGTCGCTGCCACGCCTGTCGGTGTATGGCGCCATCGAGCTGGAGAAATAGGAGGCGAAGGAGACCGCAATGAAACACGACTTGACTAGGAGAGAGTTGCTGGCGGGCGCCGGCGCCGCCGCCCTGCTCGCGCGGCCCGCGTTGGTTCGCGCCGCCCCGACGGCGCGGGTCGCCGTGGCCAAATGCAAGACGTACGGTCCCGAGCTGGTCCCCGCAATGGAAAAGATGTTCGATCAACTGGGTGGCTTGAGCGGGTTGGTGAAGGGCAAGACCGTCGCGGTGAAGATCAACCTCATTGGCGTGCGGTGGCAGCGGTTGGGCAACGCGCCGATGGAGGACACTTTCTGGACGAATCCCCGCGCCATCGGAGCGGCAGTACACCTTATGGGCAAGGCGGGCGCGCGCCGCATCCGTGTGGTGGAAGGCCCCTGGTCCACCACCGAATCCCTGCAGGAAGTCATGTTTTCCATGAACTGGAAGCCGCAGGATATCCTGAGCGCGGCCGACCACGTGGAATTTGAGAACACCAATTACCTGGGGCAGGGGAAGAAATACTCGCGGTTCATGGTGCCTGGCGGGGGACTGATATACCCCGGCTACGACCTGAACCATTCCTATGAAGATTGCGACGTTTTCGTCTCGTTCGCCAAGATGAAAGAACACGCCGCCACGGGCATTACCCTGTCCATGAAGAACGTGTACGGAGCGACTCCGATTACCATCTATGGCCAGGACGCGGGAGTGGACGAACCGAGCACACGCCCTCATGGCGGACGCGGCGGCGTATTTCACTTTGCGACGCGTCTGCCATCCAAGAGCGCGCCGCAGCAGAAAGACATGAGTCTGCCTAAGGACGCCGGCTTCCGGCTTCCGCGCATCATCGCCGAACTGAACTCCGCGCGGCCGGTTCACCTGGCGATTATCGATGGCATTAAGACCGCCACGGGCTGCGAGACGAATTATGGAAGCCCAAACCGGCCCCAGGCGGCCGTCAATCCGGGTGTGCTCATTGCCGGAACCAATGCGGTGGCCACGGACGCTGTGGCGATGACCGTGATGGGGTTCAACCCCATGGCCGACCGCGGGGCGCCTCCGTTCGCCAGCGCCGACAACATGCTCCACCTCGGCGAGGACCTGGGAGTCGGCCTGCGCGACCTCAGCCGGAACGAGGTGGCCGGGACCCCCATCAAGGAAGTCGTATTCAGCTACACGGCGGTCCGCGATAGGCTTCTGGCCGCGGCGAAGAAGGGGTGAACCGCAACTTCACCCCATGCACCCGGCCGAACCGTTGCCGTGCCGTCGCCGACGACGAGCCGCGAACGTAAGAAGCTGTGAAATGGTCGCGAAACGCAGGCGAAACCGCCCAATGCCACTTAAATAGGCCCTGGCCAAAACATAAGTACTGATCTATGTTTCAGTTGTATGGATCAGACACGCGACGACGCTTTCGGGCTGTACC
>CAIRXZ010000346.1 GCA_903882645.1 uncultured Acidobacteriia bacterium
ATTTCGCCCGCCTCCAGCGCCGCCTGGATTCCACCGCGCGCAGCTTTCACCTCACGCTCGAGAAACTCGAGTGCATCGCCGCCAGTCAGCCGGACAGTGGGGCGGACAGTGGGGCGGACCTCCTGGTCTGCCTTCCGGATTGTGTTCAACCCGTTGAGCCGGACCTGTCCAAACCGCAATCCCTTCCGGCTCAGCCACCCACCCCCGGAATTGGCTTCGTTCCATCAACTCCTTCTGCAACCTCGGCCCGCCGCTCTCACGTGGGGTCGGGGCTTTTGGCCCGCGATGGCGCCATCCGGCGTCATCAACCGACCGTCAGCCCGGCAACCCCCGGAATTGGGTTCGTTCCTTCAACTCCCATGGCAGCCTCTCTCCGGCCATCTTCGAGCTTCCCCAAGCCCTCGGTTGCCGCGATTTCCACCCCCCGGTTGCCTGACTTGGCCTCGAACCCTCCGCTCCGCGCCTGAAAAGGCCCTCGGAACGCGGCGCAAAACCCCACCCCGGCCGATCTCGCGCCATCCTTGCGTCTTGGTGGGGCAGTCGCCGTGCCAACATCCTGTCGCCCCGGCATCCCTCGCCCCCGACCGCCCATCTCCGCAACCTTTAGCCGCGGTTCGGGTTTATCATAGCGAGGCCAAGGGCTTCGGACATTTTGAACACAGTTGAGAGGGAGATATGAGACGGCATCTCATTGGGATCGCAACCGTAGTGGCGCTCGCGGCGGGACTGGCCTTCGGGCAGGCAGCCGCCACCCCATCCAACCCTGCCGGGCTGAGGGCCGGCCTGCGCCAGCGGATGCTGAAGAACCTGAATTTGACCGATGCCCAAAAAGCCCAGGCCAAGGACATCCTGCAACAGGCCAGGACGGCGGCCCTGCCCATCCGGCAGCAGTTGCAGGCGGGGCGCCAGGCTCTGGCAACCGCGGTTAAGAACGGCGACGCCGTCCAGATCCAGGCGCTCTCCGCGACGCTGGGCACGCTCCAGGGCCAGGCGCTGGCGATCCGGTCGGGCGCGATGGCCAGGTTCTACACCATCCTGACGCCGGACCAGAAGACCAGGGCCGAGCAGATGCAGCAGAAGGCCAGGCAGTTGATCCAGCAACTCCGAGCGCTGGGCAACGGCTAGGACCAAGACCGCGTGATTTCTTCCCCGGCCATGGGAAGCATGTGGCGCGAGGGCGAGGTATGTCTCGCCCCTACAAGGGCGCCATGTAGGGGCCGGGCATGCCCGGCCCGAGCGTTGAAGAACAAATCAAACGGGCGCGGCGCCAGGAAGGTTTCTCCCACCGTTCCACGGCGGTCCGCTCAGGGGCGGTCGAACCTGCCTCTGAGCGTCCCCTCATTTCCCCGGCGGTCCCAACGAGCACAGCGGATCCCCCAGGACCACTCCCTGCCAGCTCAGATACGGAAGCGCGAGATAGTAGCTCTCCGCCAGATTGCGGCCTTGGTAGTAGGCCGGCAGCAGGTAATCCGGGCGCGCGCAACCGGTCACAAACGGCTCGTACGTGTTGCCCGACGCTCCCGTGGCGCCCTCGTGGATGAGATCGGCGCTGAGGCTTTGCGACGAGCCGCCGAAAAGATGCTCACTGTCTCCCCAACCGCTAAAGACCCAATCGTCCGGCGGCCGCCTCATGGTGCGGGCGTTGGTGGAAACGAACTCGGTCGCGATGGCCCCCGGCAGCCACTCGAAGCCCAGCCAGCGCCGCTTGCGGTTCCCGTCGTTCGACCCCCAGGAGGCGTACCCGATCACGTTTTTCCGGTCGTAAATCGCGTTGGGGGTCTCATCCAGGAACACGCGCTCGCGCGGCAGCAACAGGGCCGCCGTCCGGACCCAGTTATTGCCGTCGCCGTTGGCCGGTCCGCCGATGTCCAACACGAATTCGCCGCGATTACGGGCCTTCAGGGACCTGTCGATCATGGCTTTTACGTCGGCCACGTCGTAGGCTGCCAGGCGCGTCACCAGGTAGATGGGGAACCGCGGGTGCGTAAACGGGGCGTCCCGCTGCATGAAGAACGGATTGCGGACGGGACCCATGCGCGCGAAGGTTGCGCCTTTCATCTTGCCGTAGAGAAGCGCCAGCTCCGAATCCACGGACGCATACTCCGCTTCGAGGCCCCGCCCGGAGCCTTGCACCTTGAGAGGTACGCCCAAGGTCAGCACGATGTAGAGGATCTTCTCGCGCAAGCCGTTCTTTTCGAGGCAGGCCGCGATGGGCCGTTCCACCTGGGCCAGGTATGTTTCCCACGGAATCTCTTCGGCGGTGGTGGTCGCATCCAGGTAACAGACGTTCTTCAAGGGGATGGAGCGGCGCGGGCGGTAATAATCGGCGATCTGCCGGGAAGCGGCGTCGTTCCGGTTCACCACCAACAGGACTTGATCCCCGGTCTGCGCCGAGAGGGCGGGGATTGCGGCAAGCAGAAGCAACGGCAATACCATCGGTCTTCCGATGGTATCGACGAAGGCCCCGGACGCGCAACCGAACGCCGCCGAACCGCGGGCCAACCGCGGGCCAACCGGACGCGCGGCGCCCGAGGCCTCTGTTACAATACTTACCACCGGCGCGCGGAGCGGCGAGGGCCGTCCGCGCCGCTAGCGGCGGGAGCCCGCCGGCCATTTATGGATTTCGACCAGATCCACACGTTTCTGGAAATCGTCCGGCTGAAGAGTTTCTCCAAAGCCGCCCAGACGTGCTACCGCACGCAGCCCGCCATCAGCGCTCAGGTCCGCCAGCTCGAGCAGGAGCTGCGAGCCGAGCTCTTCGAGCGCTTCGGCAGCCGGATTTCCCTGACAACCGCCGGCCGGCTGTTCGCCCAGTACGCGGAGCAATTGATGGATCTGCGGCGCCAGGCGCAGGACGCCATCGCGGAGTTGGAGCACGATCCCCGCGGCGAGCTCGTCATCGCGGCGAACGAGGCCATCTGCATCTACGTTCTCCCGGAAGTCTTCTCGCAATTTCGCGAGCGCTTCCCATCCGTGCAGCTCCAGGTGGTCCGCTCGTACAGCTCGCGCGTGGTGGAGGCGGTGATGGAAAACTCGGCGGACTTCGGGCTGACGCAGCTCCCCGTCGAGGAGAAGCGCCTCCAGGTGGCGAACATCCACCGGGACGAGATTCGCGCCATCGTTCCCGCGCGCCATCCGCTGGCCGGCCGCAAGACGATTCTGCCTCACGATCTGCTCGATTACTTCCTCATCCTTCCAAAGCGGGGCAAGACCCGCGTGCGCCTGGACGAGTGGCTGGAACCTGTGGAACACGACATCCGGATCTCCATGGAACTCGACTCCACCGAGATGATGAAACACTTCGTCATGGCGGGCCTGGGCGTGACGTTCCTCGCGATCTCCAACTGCCGGGAGGAAGCCGGGGCGGGCAAGCTGCACACGATTTCGCTGGCCCCCGAGCCGATGATCCGGCGCCTGGGCTTGATCTATCGCAAGGACAAGGCGCTTTCCAAGGCGGCCTTGGGATTCATTCAGACCGTGATGGACAACGTGGAGCCGGGACAGGCGGCGCAGAACGGCCGCCCGGCGCCGCTGGCCATTAGATGAGGCGCGCGCAACCCTTCCCGCGGTTCGTCCTTCGCCCGGGTCGGGAAACGCGTCGCCGGAAAGCGCCCAGCGCGAGCACTCCCATTCCGGCGCCGCACAGCGCCATGGCTCCGGGCTCCGGCGTGGGAGAAGGCCCAAGGTCCGTTATCACGACGTCGTCAAGCGCCACCCAGGCGGCCTGCTGTGGCTGCGGACCGCCGCCGGCGTCTGCGAAACCGAACTCGAGATTGAAGCTCGTCACCGACGGGTCTAGCACAACGCGGCTGTATTCCGTCCATGGGAGCCCACCGACGCCACTGATGGTTTGATCCGGGGTGTCCAGTATGTCGCTCTGCAGCGTCCATGCATAGCTGCCCCCGTTGGAACCGCTGGTATACCAAAACGAGACCGAATAGTAATCCCCGGGGATCAACGTTATCTGCTGAGATAAGTAAGTGGCTACGGTAGCGCTTTGGAAGTTGCCGAACCAGGCATTGGCTGAGCCCGACACAGGGTCGCTGGTCGAGATTCCCCAGTTCCCGCCGCCCGCGCCGGCGCCGGATATGGTCCAGCCGGGGAAGTAATCGTTCCCGCCCGCAGTGTTGTAAACTTCGAAGTCCCCGTTTGCGACAATCGTACTGGCTGCCGCTGGAAGGGGCAGGAGCAGCAGAACAGCCAATATAGGAAGAAACGCCGCGCGCATATTTGAGTTGACGTTCCCTGAGAGCACGCCGCGCGCGCTCGACTCTCGGCTACCCCGGCGTCCCGAGGTTCGCCCGCTATTGGTCTTAACCGGGATCTCCATTGTGTTTTCCAGCACAGTTCAGTATATCCCCAGCCGCCATTCCTCGATCCGGCGAGTTGCATCCCTGTTCACAGTGAAAGTACTGGTACCTTCACGTATCCGCGAACAGGCCGCTTTCGCCCTGCCGCAAAACACCAAAATCGGCAAGCCCCATCATTCCCGTGAGTTCCGTGCGCGCCTCTCCGTCGCTCGTCTCCTTGGTCGAAGAAGAAGGCTGGCTGATTTCGATCCCGCGAGAGCGGTGAGACAGCCCGGTCTTGGAGCCTCCGGACTTTCCCCCGCTTGCCCGCGGTCTACAGTTCCCGCACGCTTCCGCCGATAAGACATCCATGGACCGAAGAGCCGAGCCGCGGTTCGCCATGGACCATCCGGTCGTGGTCGCCGTGCTGGATGGCCGCGAGAGCCGGCGAAACGCCCGCATCCGAAACGCCTCCTCGTGGGGATTCGCCGTCGAGATGCAAAACCCCGTCGCGCCGGGCGCTATGGTGAGAATCGAAATGGAGGACGGCATCGTGCTGGGAAAGGCGTCATACTGTCGCGAGGTAGCCGGCTCGTACTATATCGGCGTGAAGCTGGAGCAGCCGCGGCAGAGCCTCTCGAACCTGGCCGCCGCCTTGGACGAACTGGACGAGCACGCCCGAAACAGCGCCGGGCGCGCGCGCTGAGATCGGGCAGGTTTCGGGCACGGCCCCTTCGGAATGCTGTCGGGGCGCCGGCGGATGCGCTATCCTGTGGGTTCCGATGAGCCGAAGAGCTGTAGTGTTTGGGTCCGCCGGACAGCTTGGAGTCGAGCTCGCGCTGGCGCTCCGGGAACGGGGATACGAAGTCGCGGGCTGGGACCGGCCTGAGGTCGATATCACCGATGCGGCCGCCGTGGAGACGGCGCTGGCGGGGTACGATCCCGAGGTGGTCTACAACGCGGCCGCCTACACGCGCGTGGATGTGGCCGAGAAAGAGCCGGGCGAGGCCTTCCTGGTGAACGCTCTGGCTGTCCGCAACCTGGCGCTGGCGTGCCGCCAGGTGGACACCCGCCTGGTCCACTTCTCCTCCGATTACGTCTTCGACGGCTTCGCCCGCCATCCCTACGCCGAGGACGACGCCACCCACCCGCTGGGAGCCTACGCCGTTTCCAAGCTCGCGGGCGAGCTATATGCCCAGGCTTATCTGGAGCGGGTCCTGGTGGTGCGGACGTCCGGCGTTTTCGGTCCGGCCGGGCGGAATACCGCGCGCGGCAACTTCGCCGAACTGATGCTGCGCCTGGCGCGCACCGGACAGCCGATCCGCCTGGTGGAAGAGCACGTCGCTTCCCCGACCTTCGCGCCTTTGCTGGCCGCGCGCGCCATCGATCTCGAGGAACGCGGGCACGCGGGCTTGTTTCACGTCGCGGGCGGTTCCCCCATCTCGTGGCTTCAGTTCGCGCGCGATATCTTCCAGGTTGCGGGCCTGCGCCCCACGCTGCAGGTCGTCAGCGACAGGGAATACCGCACGGCCGCGCGCCGGCCCAAGTACTCGGCGCTGTCCAACGCCAAGATGGAACGAGTCGGCCTGCAACCCATGCCGCCGCTGCGGGAGGCCATCGAGGCGTATTTCACCGCTCGCGAGAAGGTCAGCGGGACTCGGGCTTGAGCGCGTAGTACCCTTTGCGCGCCTGGACCTTCATGGTCTTGTCGGCCATCCGGATTTCCAGCTTGCGGTAGCCGCCGTCCTTCACGGAGTTTGTGGGAGTGTAGCCGATCGCGTACTGGCTGCGCATCTCATCCTGCAGTTCCCTGAAGATCTCCGGGAGGGAATGCGTGCGGTCCACCCTGAACATGTGCCCGCCGGTTTGGTCGGACAGCTTGTTCAGCGCGCTCGCCCCAATGCCGCCGGTGAACATGCCGCCGAAGCCGTAGAACCGCGGATCGGAATAGTCGATGCTGTAGATTACAGCGTCGGCCTTTTGCGCCTCTTCAACGGCCGCCTCGATCTTTACCTTGCTGCCCTCGTCCACGCCATCGGTGATCAGCACGATCGCCTTGCGGCCGACTTCGCCCTTCAACTTCTCGCTGGCGGCCAGGTATATCGCGTCGTACATCACGGTGCCGCGCGGTTGGCCCATCGTGGGCACCGGGCCAGGCCCCAACCCGCCGACGCCCGAGCTGACTCGCAGATCGTTCATCGACGCGGTCAGCACGCGGGCGGAGCTGGTGTAGTCCTGGAGCAACTCCGATTCCTCGCCGAAACTGATCAGAAACGCTTCGTCTTTCGGGCGCAAAACCTGGGCGAAGAACTCCGCCGCGGCGCTGCGTTCGATGCCGATCAGGTTCTCCTGGCTGCGGCTGACGTCGATCAGCAGGCCGATGGTCAGCGGGAGGTCGGTCTCGCGAGTGAAGTACTTGATTTCCTGCTGCTTGCCGTCCTCGAAGATGGTGAAGTCGCTCTTTTCGAGGTTGCCTACCAGCCCGCCTCGCTTATCGTGGACCGCCGCCAGGATGTTCACCACGTCCACATCCACCTTGATGGCGAGCGGGGTATCGGAATCGGAGGCGCCCCTGGAGGGCGTTTGCGCCATCAGGGCGGCGCCAAGCGCGAGGACGAAAAAGAAGCGCATACCGGTACAATGGGGGAGACGTGGCTGTTCGCGTAGCCGTTTCAACAACATGAAGGAAGCCATTGACCACCTCAATCGGTCCGACCCGGTGCTCGCGGAAATCATCGGCAGGGTGGGCGAGTATCGCATCGAGTTTCGCGAGCCGGATTTCGAAACGCTCGTGAAATCGATCATATACCAGCAACTGAGCGGCCGGGTGGCCAACGTGATTTTCGGCCGATTGGCCCAGGCGGCGGGAGGCAAAATCACCCCGGAGAGGGTTTTGAAGTTGCGGCCCTCGCGTATGCGCACCCTGGGCCTCTCCGGACAGAAAATCGCCTACATCCGCGACCTGGCCCGGCGCACGCGCGACGGCGCGCTCGCGTTCGAGGGCTTGGCCCGCCTCTCCGACGAAGAAGTCATCGAGCTTCTCACCGAGGTGAAGGGCATCGGCGTCTGGACGGTCCACATGTTCCTGATTTTCGCCCTGCGGCGAGCCAACGTCCTTCCAACCGGCGACCTGGGAATCCGCGCCGCCATCCGCAAGGCGTACGGCCTTGCGGAACTCCCCACGCCAGCCGAAATGGAAGCCATGGCCGAGCGGTGGAGGCCCTACTGCACGGTGGCAAGCTGGTATCTCTGGCGCAGCCTGGAGCCTAACGCGAACCTGTGATCGGGCACGGTTCTCCGGGAATTCACAGGTTGTAGAAAACCCCTACGGGGAATTAACGAAGTTTCATCAAACTACTGTAATCTCATGGTTCATAATTGCATCAAGCTATATTGAGACCTCATGTTGCGGTTTACCTGGGGCTCTGATCTAGGAGAGACGGAAAATGAAGACATTGAAGCTCGCGCTTCCCGCGGCGATCCTGATGGCAGGCTTCATGGTGTGCACCACCACGTCGTACGGCAAGCCCGCGTACGCAAAGAAAGAAGCCACCCCGGACGGCAAGAACAGGGCCTGCGTCTACTGCCACGTGGCCGTGGGTAAGAAGGACCTGAACGATACCGGCAAGTGCTACCAGAAGAACGAGCACAAAGACCTGGCGAAGTGCGCCGCACCGGCCCCGGCCGGGAAGTAAGAAGGCAGACTCTTCAAGCGGGGCAGGTTGGAGACCTGCGGGCCGATCCGGCTGTTCGTTTTCGACGATCGGGTCGAGTTCCACAGCCCCGGCAAACCGCCGGATACCGTCGACGCGGAAGCCGTGTGGATGGGCGCCCACGTGGTTCGGAACCCCCACATCTATGCGCGCCTTTCCGACGCCGGCCTGGTCACGAGAGCCGGCAGCGGCATCCCGCGCATCGTCAAGCTCGCAAAAGAAGCCACCGGCCGGGACGTTCTTATCGACATACGCGAGTTTGAGGTGTTACTTTCGATTCCGCGAAGAGCGAAAGTCGCTTGAGGCGGCAAAAGGTCGGCGCCCAGCGCTAACTGATCGGCGAGCACGTCTATTTCCCCACCGGCACGTTGCGTTGCAGCTTGCTCGGAGAAGGTCTTCGAGGTGGACCATTTTGTGCTCCTTGTGGCGAGGCTGTTTTGTAGCTACAATTAGGTAGTTCGTGTAGAGTTCGATCCGGCCAAGAACCTGCACAACATACGAACGCGGGGGCTTTCTTTTGACCTCGTGCCGCATCTGGATTGGGAAACGGCGCTGGCCGTTGAAGACACCAGGCAGGATTACGGCGAGCGCAGATTTCGGGTTTTGGGCATGATCGACGGGTTGCTGTATGCCGTCGTGATTACGCCTCGTTCAGGTGGCATGAGGGTGATCAGCCTCCGGCGGGCAAATTCCAGGGAACGGAGCAGCTATGCGGAAGCTACCAATAAAGCCCGATAGGGATAATCCGGCATGGAGCGACGAAGATTTCAGGCGGGCGAAACCTGCGCTTGACCTGTTGCCAGCCGCTTTGGCTGCGGCCTTGCCGCGACGGCGTGGCCCCCAGCGCGCACCGGCGAAGCAACTGGTGAGCCTGAGAATCGACCGCGATGTGGTGGCGCGCTTTCGGGCGACTGGCGACGGATGGCAGACCCGGGTCAACGAGGCATTAAAACAGGCCGCGCGCGGTCTGCGTTGAACTCTATTTCCTCACCGGCACTTTCCGGCGCAGTTCGTCGAAGAAGTTCAGGAGCATCGCTATTTAGTGCTCCTGCTTCGGCGTCTCCGCGGATTCGACAGGCGTCGGCGCCAGCACGCGCATTGTCAAGCTCGTAAGAGAGGCGACCGGCCGCCGGACATTCTTATCGAGATACGCGACTTTGAAGTGTTCCTTTCGATTCCGCGCAGAGCAAGAGTCAATTGAGGCGAATCTCGACGTGTCCGTTTGTGGAGTGGGCCTTCGGCCTGCTATGCCGCCGTCCGTGGCGGCATGCTCGAAAACCGGAAGAACGCCGGCACGGACGCCGGCGTGGCAGCCCGCGGGGCGATCTCAGCGCGAAAAGCCATGTTTCTTCCGCAGTCGCTTCTCGGCCTCGGCGAGCAGCATACCTTGGCCACGCTCAAACTGCTCGATCCCCTGGCGGATCGCGGCGGGCGCTTCAGCCCGCTCCAGCCGGTCGAGCAGTTCCTGGTAGCTTTCGGCGTCCTGCACAACGAGCTCCGCGCGGCCGTTGACCGTAAGCACCAGCGGGCTCCCCTTCTCCTTCAAGCGGCCAACGTAATCCTTGACGTTGCGCTGGAATTCGGTCACGGATCGCACTTCTCTAAGATCGATCATCGGCCCGCCTCCGTATCATGCTTAAAGCAGATAATTACATGATCGCACGAGCCTCGGTCCGTATGCAGGCCGCTGGCAAGCCGCGCAAAAATGCGTCTGTCCCCTTTTGCTCCTTTTGCTCGATAACCGTCGGACCAAAAGCCGTGGAAACGGCCATCCGCTGCATCGCTCGCGTTCCGACTTCCGGCCATCCGGCAGTCGTGGGCGGATTCTCAAAGTGCTCTCGTGCATATGGCGCGAGCGAGTGGAGAGGGACAAACATGACACGGGAAGGCTCTTCCGGCTTCTGCTCGTCCAATTCATAAACGGCGTGCCCCCGTGCCAGCTTGAGCACCACTTTACGGACCCTATCATTCTCAGTTTTGAAAACAGCTTCTCCGTTTTCGGCGACCGTACGCGCCTGCATCATGCGCGCTGCAAGCGCCGGAGAATCCTGAAGGATTCTCCGGATTTTCGGGCGTTCGACTTTATCAACTGAGCCGGTTCTGGCGCATTCGACTAGGCATGCGAAGTATTCCTCATCGAGGGAGAATCCCTGGTTGCATTTGGCGCACGCAGGCAAAACAGGCAGGTTGTCCAGATACGGCTCGTCCAGAAGAATACGGGACGGCACGTGCTCTCTGGTGTCGGTATCGCGATGGCAGTAAGTGCAACCTAAAACGAGCCGGTCATCCGCATAAGAATCAAGGTGCTCCATCTCGCTCTCCAATCAGGGCGTAGTGCTTATCTGAGTCCGCCCGAGCAAAGGGCACTTCAGACGCGCCACGCGGAACACTCACGAGCACCCGCTGGTGCCTCCGCAGTTCCCGCACTTATAGCAGCTCCCATTGCGAGTCATAATCGAGCCGCATTCGGAACACAGGGGGGCGTCGGCGGTGGCGGGCGCGAAGGGGAGATCCTGTTGCGGACTGGTTTCGGTGGGGCGTAGCGTGCCCGTGGAGTCGCCGGCTTCCGTCACGGCGTACTCGGGGCCGAGGAATTTGGCGCCAAGCCAGCGGAAAATGTAATCCATGATGGACTTGGCGTATGGGATCTGCGGGTTCCCGGTCCAGCCGCTGGGCTCGAAGCGCACGTGCGCGAACTTGTCCACCAGGAACTTCAGCGGGACGCCGTATTGCAGGTTGAAGCTGACCGCCGTGGCGAACGCATCCATCAGGCCGGAGATGGTGGACCCCTCCTTGGCCATGGCGATGAAGATCTCGCCCGCCGATCCATCGTCGTATTTGCCGACGGTTATGTAGCCCTCGTGGCCGCCGATCGAGAACTTGTGCGTGATGGATTGGCGCTCGTCGGGCAATTTGCGGCGAATGGGACGGTAGACCACTTTCTCGATCGGCGCCGGCGCGGCGACCGCGGCGGGGGTCTTCTCGGTCTTGCCGGAGGACGAGCTGAGCGGCTGCACCCTTTTGGAATTGTCGCGGTAGATAGCGACCGATTTCAGCCCGAGCTTCCAGCTCTCGATATAGGCGCTCATGATTTCGGCCGCCGTGGATTCCTCGGGCATGTTGATGGTCTTCGAGATGGCGCCGGAGATGAACGGCTGCACGGCGGCCATCATCTTCACATGCCCCATGTAGTGGATGGAGCGCGTTCCGTTCTGCGGCCGGAAGCTGCAATCGAACACGGCCAGGTGCTCCGGTTTGAGCTGCGGGGCGCCTTCGATGGAGCCGGTGGAATCGATGTGGCCGACGATCCGTTCCACCTGCTCGGGGGTGTAGCCGAGCTTGATGAGCGCGGCAGGCACGGTGTTGTTGACGATCTTGATGACTCCGCCGCCCACCAGCTTCTTGTACTTGACCAGCGCCAGGTCCGGCTCGATGCCAGTGGTGTCGCAATCCATCATGAAGCCGATGGTGCCGGTGGGCGCGATCACGGTGACCTGCGCATTGCGGTAACCGGAGCGCTTGCCGGACTCGACCGCCTCGTCCCAGCACTGCTGGGCGCCCTGGTAGAGAGCGGCGGTGATGTTGCGGCGGTCGATTTGGTTCACCGCGTCGCGATGCATGCGCATCACTTCCAGGAACGGCTGCTCGTTGGGCGGGTATCCGGCGAATGTCCCCACCGCCTCGGCGATCCGCGAGCTGGTGAGATACGCCTGCCCGCACATCACGGCGGCGATGCCGGCGGCGGTATCGCGTCCCTGGGCGCTATCGTAGGGCGCGCCCATGGACATCAGCAGAGCGCCGAGGTTGGCGAAGCCCAAGCCCAGCGGCCGGTAGTTGTGCGAGTTCCCGGCGATCTTCTCGGTGGGGTAGCTGGCGTTATCGACGATGATCTCCTGCGCCAGGATCATGGTATCCACCGCGTGGCGGAACGCTTCCACGTCGAACTGGCCATCCGGCCCCACGAACTTCATCAGGTTGAGCGAGGAAAGATTGCAGGCCGAATCGTCCAGGAACATGTACTCCGAGCACGGATTCGAAGCGTTGATGCGCGCCGAGTTCTTGCAGGGATTCCAGCGGTTCACGGTGGTATCGAAGTGCATGCCCGGGTCGCCGCCCTGGTGCGTGGCTTCGGCGATCTGGCGCACCAGGTCGCGGGCCTTGTAACGCTTCACGGGCTGGCCCGTGGCGACCGAGCGCGTCCACCAGTCGCCGTCCGCGGCGGCGGCTTCCATGAAGTCGTCGGTGACGCGCACGGAGTTGTTGGCGTTCTGGAAGAAGATGGAGCTGTAGGCTTCGCCATCGAGCGAGGCATCGTAGCCGGCCTCGACCAGCGCGTACGCCTTCTTCTCTTCCTTCGCCTTGCACCAGATGAAGCGCTCGAGGTCGGGGTGGTCCGCGTTCAGGATCACCATTTTCGCCGCGCGGCGGGTCTTGCCTCCGGACTTGATCACGCCGGCGAACGCGTCGAAGCCCTTCATGAAGGAGAGCGGCCCGGAGGCGCGCCCGCCGCCGGAAAGGACGGCGTCCTCTTCGCGCAGCTCGGAAAGATTCGTTCCGGTGCCCGATCCCCACTTGAACAGCATGCCCTCGGTCTTCGCCAGGTCCAGGATCGACTCGAGCGAATCCTTCACCGAAACAATGAAGCACGCCGAGCACTGCGGGCGGGTGACCCCGGATTCCAGTTTGCCGATCCGTCCGGCCGCCTGGTCGTACACCCAGCCATACCCGCGAGCCTCCTTGACGCCCACGTTGAACCACACCGGGGAGTTGAAGCAGGCCTTCTGGGCGAGCATCAGGTGGGCCAGCTCGCGCCGGAAGTTCTCGCCATCCTCATGGGTCTTGAAGTAGCCGTCCTTGATTCCCCACCCGGCGATGGCGTCCACCACCCGCTGCACCAGTTGGGCCACGCTGGTCTCGCGCTCCGGCGATCCGGGCTTGCCGTGAAAGTACTTGCTGGCCACGATGTTGGTGGCGGTCTGGGACCAATCCACCGGCGCCTCGACGTCGCGCTGCTCGAAAATCACGTTGCCCTTATCGTTGCCAATGCAGGCGGTGCGAGTCTCCCACTGGATCTCGTCATAGGGAGTCCTGCCGGACTCCAGCTTGGCGGTAAAGTAGCGGGGGAACGAGATGCCGGTTCTCGTCTTGGAGCCGTTGTCGGTCTTCAACACTTCCATTTTCGCACTCACGTCGATTGCGTTCACGTTTACTGAAAGCTGGTTCACTTTGGCCCTCCGGATCTTCCCCTGGGAAAGACGCGCATTTGCCATCTTGCCCCAATATATGGTGTGGCGTCAAGGAATATATCTATATGAAGGGTGTTAGGGTTACGAGAGATGTTTGTCGGGTTGCAGGGGCGGATTTGGGCCAAATGGGCCGACTTCACCCGGCTAAGGTGTTCTTAACATGGGGTTTCGCTGTGAAGTAGGGGTCGGGCATGCCCGACCCCTACAGGGCGCCAACTTTTCCAAGGCCCACCGCGCGTGCTCCGCGATAAGGGGATCCCCGGACGCCGCGAGACGCTCCAGCGGGGCGCGAAACTCGGGAAGGCCGCTGTTTCCCATGGCCACGGCCACGTTTCGCAGAAAACCGGCGTACCGGGCGCGCGTCACGGACGTGCCACGGAACATGGAACGGAACTCGGCCTCGGAGATTCCGGCCAGCATGGCGAGCGGCGGAGCGGCGTGACGCGGCTCGAACGCATCGCCGGCGGTGACCGGCGCGCGCCGGTTCCAGGGACAGACGTCCTGGCAGATATCGCATCCGAAGACGTGACGCCCGTGGCTCGCGCGCCGCTCCTCGGGGATGGCGCCGCGCAGTTCGACGGTAGAGTAGGAAATGCACAGGCGCGAATCGACCGCCCAGCCGGTTCCGGCGGGGGACGGCACGATAGCCGCGGTGGGGCACGCGTCGATGCAGCGGCGGCAGGTTCCGCAACGATCCGGCGGCGGCGCGTCCGGCGCGATGTCGAGCGAAACGAGCAACTCCCCCAGGAAGAACCAGGATCCCCCGCCCTGGTTAATCAGGCAGGTGTTCTTGCCGATCCACCCCAGCCCCGCCAGGCGCGCGAAGGACCGTTCCAGCAACGGCGCCGTGTCCACCGCGATGCGGGATTCGTAGCCCGGAAGGCAGACCGGGAGGTCCGCCCCACTAAAAGGCGGCGCCGTGTCCACCGCGATGCGCGATTCGTAGCCGGCTACGGCGCGCTCGCGGAGCATACCATCCAGGCGCTCCAGGCCGCAGCGCACCGCGCCGTGGTAGTCCTCGCCCCAGGCGTAGCGCGAGATCCAGGCCAGTTCGGGATCGGTGTGGCGCGTCGAGTAAGGCCGAGGCGTGTTGTAGAGCTTGCCCACGCAAACGACGGAGCGCGCCGACGCCAGCAGGTTCCGCGGATCGTCCCGCACGGCCGCGCGGCGATCCGTCAGATAGCGCATACCGCCCGCGAAACCGGCTTCCACCCAGGCGCGGTAGCGTTCGCGGTCCTCCGAAGGCGGGTCCGCTGCCGCCACGCCGGCCAATTCGAAGCCGCAGGCGCGCGCCAGTTCGCGGATCTCCGCGGACGTCAAATCTCGAGCCCCACGGACCGCATCAGCTCGATGGCGTTGCTCTTGCGCACCACCCCCGGCCGCATCACGTAGTCGAAGCGGATCTGTCCGTCTTCGATGTGGTCTTCAAAGTGAACGTTGGCGGCGCGTTCGCCGAGGTTGTCGGCAATGCCGGCCAGGGCCAGATCATGGGTGGTGATCAACCCCGCCGCGCCGCGCTCCACCAACCCGCGGACCAGCGCTTCGGCGCCAATCCGCCGGTCGTGCGAGTTGGTCCCGTGCAGAAACTCGTCCACCAGGAAGAGCACGGGGAGCGGTCCCCCGGTGGCATCCAGGATCTGCCGCAGCCGCAGAATCTCGGCGTAGAACCGCGAGACCCCGCTTTGTAGCGAATCCGTGACCAGTATGGAAGCCCCCACGGCCAAAGGCGAGAGGCACAGGCGGCGGGCGCGTACCGGGGCGCCCGCCTGCGCCAGCACCGCGTTGACGCCAAGGGTCCGCAACAGCGTGCTCTTGCCGGACATGTTCGACCCGCTGACCACGATGATCCGCAGCTCGCCGCCCAGCCGAACGTCGTTGCGCACCAGCCGGTCCTCCGGGATGAGCGGATGGCCAATCGCCTCCGCGTCGAGCCACGGCCCGCGCTCCGCGAATTCGGGGAAAGGATCGTCCGGGTGTTCGAAGGCGTGGCTCGCTAGCGAGCACAGCGCTTCGATTTCGCCCACCGCAGTAAGCCAGCGCCGGACAGCCTGACCGTATTCCCGACGCCAGTTCTCGACCGCGAACGCGAGGTGGGTGGTCCAGAGCACGATAGGCTCGGCCAACCGGACCAGCAGATGGTCGCGGGAATCCAGGTACTCGGTGAGCCGGTCGAGCCGGGCCATGCGCTTCGAGGGCGGGTCGCCCGCCGCGTTCAAGGATTCCCGCAGGGCGCTCAACAGAGGAGAGCGGAATGTTTCCCGTTCCAGCCTGACCAGAGTCTCGGAAAGCAGCTTCAGCTCGTGCGCGGCCTCTTCCACGGCCACTACCACCGGGCCGGTCTTCTTCCGGAAGCGGTGGAGAAATGTCCCGTTCACCACCAGCACGATCAGGAAGAAATCCCGCAGCAGAGCGGATGCGCCCGGCGGCAGGCGCACGAGCTCCAGGCCGCCCGCTCCGAAGGTGAAGAACGCAGCCAGGCCGAGCAGACCGAGCGCGGTCAAAGCCCATGCCGCGGCTCGTTCGCGGCCCGGCCCAAGCAGGGCGGGCGCTTCGCCCCAAGCCGCCAGCGCGACCGGGTCCACCCCGGTGCGCGCCTCTTCGGCCAGGATGGCCAGTTCCTCGCGCAGATCCACGCGGGACCGCAATTCCTCGACGGCCTCCTGCCGCGCGCGAACCGTGGACGGCGCGGCGGGCGAAAGTAGCCAGCGCGCCAGGGTGTCCTCGCCAACGTGCGTGCGCGCGGTCGAGAGCAACTCGAAAAGCGAGCCTTTCCCAAACAGGTCCAGGTCCCGGGCGTAGGGATGCGCCGGGTCCAGATACTGGCCGCCGGACTCGCCGGTTCCGGCCCAGCGCCCGTCCAGGCGCGCCAGGCCGTGTTCGAAGAAACGCGCGGCCCGCCGCCGCCGATCGAGAGACCGCAGCAGACGCTCGTGCAGCACCGCCAGAGTGACGAAGACAACCAGCGGGATGGCCGCCCACAGGACCGACAAGGATCGCTGGAACAAAGCCAGCCCGACGATCGTCACGCCGCACGCCGCCGCGCCCAGCCGCCAGTACCCCAGGGCGCGATGCCGGCGCTCCCGGTCCGCGATTTCGGCGCGCCGTTCTTCCAGCCTTTGCGAGTAAATGGAGCGGGGATCGGGTTTCATCGGCCTCCCCTATTCTCTCTCGTGTGGGGCCAGGCTTTCAGCCTGCCGCCGGGCTTTTGCCCGGCGTGTTGCGAAGAACGCCGGCAAGAGAGCCGGCGGCAGGCTGAAAGCCCGGCCCCACACGGGCTTGCCAACCGCAACCGCGGAGTGCTAGAAGCAAGACAATGGCCACCCAAATCGCAACCCTGCAAGAGCCTTCGCTTCCCGCCTCGAATGAAGTCCTGCTGGTCGCGAGTGGCGATTCGCGCCGGAGCGCCAATGAGGAATGCTGGCCGGCGCAGGCGGACATGGAACGCAAGCTCGCCGCGGCGTTCGCGGCCGAGGGCGTCACCGTGCGGCGCGCCCACCCTTACGACCCGGCCACGCGGCACGGCTTCCTCTCAAGCCAGCGCATGGGCATGGACGTTTTCATGAACATTCACCCCGAGGCGCGCGTGGTGGTTGCCGAAGCCGTGTGGCAGTACAGCCATCACGTGCTGCCGGGTCTGCGCAGCCATCGCGGCCCCATTCTGACGGCCGCCAACTGGTCGGGTCAGTGGCCTGGACTGGTCGGTATGTTGAATTTGAACGGGAGCATGTACAAGGCCGGCGTGCCGTTCGGGACCGTCTGGAGCCTGGATTTCACCGACGATTACTTTCGGCGCGGGCTGCGCCAGTGGCTCGCCGAGGGACGCGTCACGCACGACGCCAGCCACGTCCGCCCGCTCGATCCCGCCGCCATTCCGGAGCGCGAGGCCGCCGTGGGCCGCAACCTGGCGCGCCAACTCCGCCGCCGCAAGGCCATCATGGGGATTTTCGACGAAGGCTGCATGGGCATGTATAACGCCATCGTCGAGGACGAGTTATTGAACCCGCTCGGAATCTACAAGGAGCGGCTCAGCCAATCCGCATTGGTGGCGAGAATGCGCGGAGTCTCCGGCGACGAGGCCCGCGCCGTGCGCGAATGGCTGGACAACCGCCGCGTACGCTTCGTCACCGGCCCCAACCCCGAGACCGACCTTACCGACGCTCAGATTCTCGAACAGTGCAAGATGTACATTGCGGCCGTCCGCATCGCTCACGAGTTCGGCTGCGACCTGATCGGCATCCAGTACCAGCAAGGCCTGAAGGACATGGCGCCCGCGTCGGACCTGGCCGAAGGCCTGCTGAACAACCCCGACCGGCCGCCGGTGACCTCCGAAACGGGAGAGCCGCTGTACCCCGGTCAGGCGCTGCCGCACTTCAACGAAGTGGACGAATGCGCCGGCGTGGACGCGCTGGTCACGAACCGCGTCTGGACCGCGCTGGGCCTCGATCCCTCCACCACGCTGCACGATGTGCGTTGGGGCGAGCGATACGCGGGCGATGGTATGGACGAGTTCGTCTGGGTGTTCCAGATCTCCGGCGCCGTACCCGCTTCGCATATCACCGGCGGCTATGCGGGGGCCATCAGCGAGCGCCAGCCTTCCATGTACTTCCGGCTGGGCGGCGGGACGCTGAAAGGCGTGTCCAGGCCCGGCGAGATCGTCTGGAGCCGGGTATTCGTGGAGCGCGGATCTCTGCACTGCGACATCGGCCGCGCAACGGTGGTAACGCTTCCGGAGGAAGAAACCAACCGGCGTTGGGCCGGAACCACGCCGCAGTGGCCCATCATGCACGCCGTCCTTCACGGCGTCACCCGCGACCAATTCATGGGACGCCACCGCGCCAACCACATCAATGTGGCGTATGCGCCCACGGCTGAGGAAGCCAACCGCGCCCTGGCCGCGAAGGCGGCGATGTTCGACGAATTAGGGGTCGCGGTGCATTTGTGCGGGCGGGTGGGGGTGGGGTGAGGTAAAGCAGCCGTTTGCCGACTTACCCACCATCGGTGACCGCTCGCTGACAGTTGTAGTTGCCCAGTCGTGGACAGGCGACGGCGTCGGCCTTGCCAAGAAAGCGTCGTCCTGCAGAGCGTCTAGTCGAATAGGCTAGTGAAGTCTAGGTGGTTGCTGCTATCTCGAATTTGATAGTGGACCAAGCCACTCAAGCTGCCTCAAATGATTGATATTAACCGCATCAATACTCCTGGATAGAAGAATCTGATACAGCGACCAATCAGCAGTGAGTACCAAACACTTCTTGGCTGCGACTTCGATAATACCAGCATCGGTGAGACCTAGCTTGCCAAAGGCAGCATTGCCGGCAGCGTCCTTGCTAATACAGTATTCTTCCTGCAAAACGGACACCATGGCCCCTAGCGTTACAAAAAACTCTGAGCCGAGCTTCTTGCCGAGATTACTTACTTCCGTTAGGACGTTAGGCGTAGTATAGAGTACCGAAAAGAACTCAATTAAGTATTCAATTAGCCCAAAGTCATTTGTGTATTGCTTGGTGTGGTGAAAGTCAGACAGGCGTTTCTTATTGTACTTGCCAACCGCATAGACTAACAGTAGGTTGGCATCAAACAGGGCGCCACCGTGTCTGTGCTTCAGGACTAGCGTAAGAGCATCGTTCATGAAGCTTGGCGGATCTTCATGGATTGGACCCGGGCTTTTTCAGAATTGATCTTGAAGACCTTATACACTCGCCGTCGTTGTTGAGTGCCGAGGGCTTGTGCGATGGCGGTGAGGGCGCCTTCGTTCAGTTCGTCTTTTGACACGGGAAGAAGGGCGCTTAACGTCACGGTCCAATAACGCTCATCGTCAGAAAGTTCTACTTCTTCTAGTTGAATGTCGGAAAGAGCATCAGCGGTGAAAAGACTACGGAAATATGTTGCCGCGATGGCGACGGCCTGTTTTGCGTCGATCATAGGTACAAGTAGAGTATCGCATTGCTCACTTGGCGGCAAGCGTGGTGAGCATCGAGGACTACGCTACTCGCCGTGCTTCTGGTCGCCGTTCGGGGTGCCGTCGGACCTTCCTAACCGGAGGCTAAACTCGAAAGAAGGCCTCCCCGTGCCCACTCTTGCCTACCGCGCCGCGCCATGGAAGCGCCGGGCACCTATAATAATGGGCGTGGCGCTCCGGAGCATCGCCCCCTCTTCTGCCGTTGTGCTTCTTCTGCTGGCCGCTCCTACCCAAGCCCTCGACCTGCGCAACGCGGTGGTCGTCGCGCCGGGCAGTTTGACCGGGCCGGAACAGAAGGCCGCCGCCATGCTGGTGGATGAGATCGCCGCCCGCACTCGCATTCGGCTGGAGGTGAGCGAGCGATGGTCCGGCTCGGGACCGGCCGTGATTGTGTGCCGCGAAGCCGGCCTGCGCGAGATCGACAGCGGGCTGGCCGGGCGGCTGATACCGGCGGCGCCGGGGGCCGAAGGATACCGCGTCCAGGTGACCGGCGGCATCGTGCTGGTGACGGGCAACGACGCGCGTGGCACGCTGTTTGGGGTCGGCGCGCTGCTGCGGCGGCTGCGCATGGAGCGGGACACTGTGGAGGCGCCCGACGATCTCGCGCTGGCGTCCGCTCCCAAGGTTTCTCTGCGCGGGCACCAGCTCGGCTACCGGCCCAAAACCAATTCCTACGACGGCTGGAGCGTCCCGGTCTGGGAGCAGTACATGCGCGATCTGGCGGTGTTCGGCGCCAACGCCATCGAGCTGATTCCGCCGCGCTCCGACGACGATGCCGACAGCCCTCACTTCCCATTGCCGCCCATGCAGATGATGATCGAGATGTCGCGCCTGGCGGATTCCTACGGCCTGGACGTGTGGATCTGGTATCCGGCCATGGACCGGGACTACGCCGATCCAAGAACGGTCGAGTCCGCACTGAACGAGTGGAGCGAAGTCTTCCGGCAGCTTCCGCGCATCGACGCGGTCTTCGTGCCGGGCGGCGATCCGGGCCACACCGAGCCGAAGTACCTGCTGGCGCTGCTCGCGAAAGAGACCGAGGCGCTCCACCGCTACCATCCCAAGGCGCAGATGTGGGTCTCGCCGCAGAGCTTCGATAAGCCGTGGATGGACCAGTTCCTCGGCATTCTGAAAAACGAGCAGCCCGCGTGGCTCAGCGGCGTGGTATTCGGGCCGCAAGTCCGCATGAGCCTGCCCGAGCTGCGCGCGGCCGTGCCGCAACGCTACCCGATCCGCCACTATCCCGACATCACCCACAGCCGCCAGTCGCAATATCCCGTTCCCGATTGGGACGTGGCGTACGCTCTTACTGAAGGCCGCGAGGTCATCAACCCGCGCCCCATGGACGAGGCCAATATCTTCCGCCTCATGAACCCGTACACCATCGGGTTCCTGGCGTATTCGGAAGGCTGCAACGACGATGTGAACAAGGCCGTCTGGAGCAGCCTGGGTTGGAATCCGGACGCCAACGTCGCCGACATTCTCAGGGACTACAGCCGGTACTTCATCGGCGAGCGCTACGCCGATAGTTTCGCGCAGGGCCTCGCGGCGCTGGAACGCAACTGGCGCGGACCTTTGGCAGTCAACACGGGCGTCTATGCGACCCTCAGCCAGTTTCAGGAGATGGAGCGCGGCGCTACGCCCCAACTGCGCGCCAATTGGCGCTTTCAGCAGGCGCTCTATCGCGCCTATTACGACGCCTACACGCGCGCCCGGCTGCTCTCGGAGACGGAACTGGAAGCAAAGGCGATGGCCGAGTTGCGGAATGCCGAGGCCACGGGATCGCTCGCGGCCATGACCCGCGCCGAGGAGACGCTCAACCGCGCGGCAACGGAACCGGCTCGGCCCGAGTGGCGCGCGCGCATTTTCGAGCTGGCCGAAGCACTCTTCCAGAGCATCCGCATGCAGTTGAGCGTGCCGCGGTATCAGGCGATCTCGGTGGACCGCGGCGCCAACCTCGACACGGTGGATGCTCCGCTGAACAACCGCTTGTGGCTCGCGCAGAGGTTCGGTGAAATCCGGCGGACGGCGGATGAATCGGAGCGGCTCGCCGCGCTGGACGAGATCGTCAATTGGACCGACCCCGGACCGGGAGGCTTCTACGACGATCTGGGCGATCCCTCGCGGCAACCGCACTTGGTTCGCGGCCTCGGGTACGAGAAAGACCCGGCTTTCCGGCACACGCCGCTGGTGGGATTCGGCGGCGGCGCGGCCCAGCGCATTTCGTGGCGGACGCATGCCGAGGCTCTGTTCGAGGCGCCGCTTCGAATGCGCTACGAGAACCTCGACCGCAATGCCCAGTACAAGATCCGCGTGGTGTACGCGGGCGATAGCCCCGGCGTGAAGATCCGGCTGGCGGCCGACGGCGCGGTGGAGATCCACCCGATGATGGCCAAGCCCCAGCCGGTGCGGCCCATGGAGTTCGATATCCCCAGGCAGGCAACCGGGACGGGCGCGCTGGAATTGAGCTGGAGCCGGGAGCCGGGGATGGGCGGAAACGGCCGCGGCTGCCAGGTGGCCGAAGTCTGGCTGATACGGAAATGAACCTGAAGCGCGGGTGGCGCGTGGGTGGTTGTGGAGCGAGCCTCCGGCTTGCCATGCCGCCATTCCTGGCGGCATCCTCTCGACCGGCGGATGCCCGCACGAAAGCGGGCATGGCAGGCCGGAGGCCCACTCCACAGAAGGGAGGAGCGGCGATAGCCTGCCGGCTATGACCTCCCGCTACAAGTGGTATGTGGTCGCGATGCTGTGGTGGATCGCGTTGTTCAACTACGCGGACCGCCAGGCGATCTTCTCGGTGTTCCCTCTGCTCGAAAAGGAATTTCACCTGTCCGCCGTGCAACTTGGCCTGCTCGGCTCGTCGTTCGCGTGGACCTACGGACTGTGCTCTCCTTTCGCCGGGAACGTCGTGGACCGCATCCGCCGCAAATCGGCGATCCTGGGCGGGCTGCACGCGTGGAGCGCCATCTGCATGGCGACCGCGCTGGCGCGCAACTTCGCCGGCCTGCTGTTTTTCCGCGCTGCCGAGGGGACCGGCGAGACCTTCTACTTCCCCGCCTCGGTGTCGCTGATCGGCGATTACCACCGCAAGGAGACGCGCTCGCGCGCGCTCGGCATCCACCAGACCAGCGTCTACATCGGCACGATCGCGGGCGGCGCTTTCGCGGGATTGATCGGGCAACGCTACGGATGGCGGTGGTCGTTCCTCGTGTTTGGCGCGCTCGGCATCGCTCTGGGCGTGTTTCTGAGGACGTTCCTGATCGAGCCGGAACGGGGCGCTTCGGACCTGGCGCGCGGGCGGCGCGCCGAGCGGATTCCCACGCGGGACTTCCTGAGAATCGTCTGGGGCGCGCCGACGGCCCTGCTCCTGATGGCCGCCTTTCTGTGCGCGAATTTCGTGGCGGCCATGCTCCTTACATGGATGCCGAAGTACCTGTACGACAAGTTCCACCTGAGTCTCGCTGCGGCCGGGCTGACGGCCACGGTCTTCGTCCAATTGGCGAGCATGGCGGGCGCGCCGCTGGGCGGATGGATCGCGGATTCCCTGCGCAAGCGCACGCCGCGCGGGCGCATGATCGTGCAAGCCGCCGCTGTGTTTTGCGGCGCGCCGTTCGTCGTCCTCTGCGGCATGACGGCCTCGGCCAAGTGGCTGATCGTGGCGCTGACGGCGTGGGGTTTCTTCAAGGGGCTCTACGATGCCAACATTTTCGCCTCGCTGTTCGACGTCATCCGACCCGAAGTCCGCGGCGCCGCGGCCGGGTTCATGAACATGACGGGCTGGCTAGGCGGCGGCGCGGCGCCCGTCGTCATCGGCTATATCGCCCAGCGCCAAAGCCTGGGCCTGGCGATCGCCATGACAGCGGCGGCCTACGTCGTCGCAGGAATTCTGTTGCTCACCGGCATCCTGATTTTCGTCACGCGGGACGCCGCCCGGATGCAGGCGCAACTCGAGTGAAAAAACTCGTCTGCCGCCATCAAAAACTTGACCGATTGGATTGACCGCGTTCGATGGCCGGGCGTAAGCTTCGGATGAAACGAGAGGAGCCTTGCGAATGGCAAGAAGAATCCACCACATGGGCATGATCGTCACAAAAGAGGACCACGTGCGGATTCCGAGGGATGCCGATCAGCGTTCCGAACTGATGTCGATCACCATTCCGAAGTGATGCCGATCAGCGTTCCGAACTGAAGCCGATCAGTCTTACGGTTGTAGTTCGGAACGCTGATCGGCATCGGATTGGAAC